>NZ_JBSNCE010000021.1:0-117801 GCF_053764755.1 Rhodococcus sp. 2H158 | reverse complement strand
TGTGGTCTCCCCCCCCCCCCCCCCCCCCCACCCCGGAGCGCCGAACCACCCGGCGCAGTCCCCTTCGCCCCGATCACCGTTCCTCCCCGTCGATGGAGTAGATCCCTATGCTCGAAGCCTCGCTTGCCGGCCAACTGAAGTCCCTCCTCGAGCGGCTGACCCTGCCGATCGAGCTCGTGTCCTCCCTCGACGACGGACCCAAGTCCGCCGAACTCGCCGAACTGCTCGCCGAGATCGCGGCGATGTCGGACAAGGTCACCTACGAGCGTCGCGACGACGACGCGCGTCGCCCGTCCTTCGCGGTGCGCCGCGTCGGCACCGACATCGAGGTCCGCTTCGCCGGCATCCCGCTGGGCCACGAGTTCACCTCGCTCGCGCTTGCTCTGCTCCAGGTCGGCGGTTACCCGTCGAAGGAGTCCGAGGAGCTGCAGCAGCAGGTTCGAGATCTGGACGGCGAGCTGCACTTCGAGACCTACTTCTCGTTGTCCTGCCAGAACTGCCCCGACGTCGTGCAGGCCCTGAACCTGATGTGCGTGCTCAACCCGCGCATCAAGCACGTCGCGATCGACGGCGCCCTGTTCCAGGACGAGGTCGACGGACGTCAGGTGATGGCCGTGCCGACGGTGTACCTCAACGGCGAGCTGTTCGACTCGGGCCGCATGAGCCTCGAGCAGATCATCGGCAAGCTCGACACCGGCGCCGCGGATCGGGCGGCGGCCGCGATCGACGAGAAGGACCCGTTCGACGTGCTCGTCGTCGGCGGCGGTCCGGCCGGTGCCGCAGCCGCGATCTACGCCGCCCGCAAGGGCATTCGCACCGGTGTCGTCGCCGAGCGCTTCGGCGGCCAGGTGCTCGACACGATGGCGATCGAGAATTTCGTCTCCGTGCCCTACACCGAAGGCCCCAAGCTCGGCGCCGCACTCGACAACCACGTCCGCCAGTACGACGTCGACATCATGAACGTGCAGCGTGCGGCGAAGCTCGTGCCTGCGACCGAGGGCGGCCTCGTCGAGGTCGAACTCGAGAGCGGCGCCTCCCTGCTCGCCCGCAGCGTGATCCTGTCCACGGGTGCACGGTGGCGTTCGATGAACGTGCCCGGCGAGACCGAGTACCGGAACAAGGGCGTGACCTACTGCCCGCACTGCGACGGACCGCTGTTCAAGGGCAAGCGCGTCGCCGTGATCGGCGGGGGCAACTCCGGCGTCGAGGCCGCGATCGATCTCGCCGGCGTCGTCGCGCACGTCACGCTCATCGAGTTCGACTCGGTGCTGCGCGCCGACGAGGTGCTGCAGCGCAAGCTGCGCAGCCTGCCGAACGTCGACATCGTCGTCAGTGCGCTGACCACCGAGGTCCTCGGCGACGGTCAGAAGGTCACCGGCCTGACCTACCAGGACCGCACCACCGGGACCGCGCACACGCTCGAACTCGAGGGCATCTTCGTCCAGATCGGCCTGCTGCCCAACACCGAGTGGCTCGCCGGGACGGTCGAGCTGTCGCCGCGCGGCGAGATCGTCGTCGACGACCGCGGCCAGACCTCGGTGCCCGGCGTGTTCGCCGCCGGCGACTGCACCACGGTGCCGTACAAGCAGATCATCATCGCCGCCGGTGCCGGAGCGACGGCAGCGCTCGGCGCGTTCGACCATCTCATCCGCACCAGCGCCCCGGCCGAGGACTCGGTCGCCGCGGTCGTCCGATAGTTCGTCCCTCGTGAACCTGCGTGATCTCGAGTACCTGGCCGCGGTGGCGCATCACCGCCACTTCGGCCGGGCGGCGGAGGCCTGCTACGTCAGTCAGCCGACGCTGTCGACCCAGATCCGCAAGCTCGAACAGGAACTCGGCGTCGAACTCGTCGAGCGGAGCCCGCGTCAGATCACCCTGACCGACGCGGGCCGGCAGATCGTGGAGCGGGCCCGGATCATTCTGAGCGAGACCGCGAACATTCGCGAGATCGCCCGGCAGTCCTCCGACCCGGAGTCGGGCACGCTCCGCATCGGCCTGTTCCCGACCCTCGCCCCGTACCTGCTCCCCCATGTCGTACCGAAGGTGCGGGTGAGGTTCCCCGACCTCGAACTGCTGTTGATCGAGGAGAAGACCGAGGACCTCCTCGAGCGGCTCCGCGGCGGCGACCTCGACGTCGCCGTGCTGGCGCTCCCGGTCAACGACGAACACCTGCACCAGGAGTACCTGTTCTCCGAGGACTTCGTGCTCGCCGTCCCGGCCACGCACCCGCTGGCCGCCACGGCCGAACCTGCCCCCATGTCGGTGATCGCGGACGAGAGCCTTCTGTTGCTCGAGGACGGTCACTGCCTGCGGGACCAAGCCCTCGAGGTGTGCCGGCTGACCGGAGCCGCCGAACGCAACGGCTTCCGGGCGACGAGCCTGGAGACCCTGCGTCAGATGGTGATCGCCGGGGTCGGGGTGACACTGTTGCCCCGCCTGGCCGTCACCACCCCGGTCACCCAGCCGCCGGACATCCGGCTGCTGCGTTTCGAAGATCCCGTCCCGCATCGCCGCATCGGCATGTTCTGGCGCAAGAGCAGCGGCTTCCGCGACTTCCTGCCTCAGCTCGCCGAGATGTTCCGCCAGCTCCCCGCCGGTCTGGTCGACACGACACCGCCCTCCTGAGCCGACACCCCGAGGCGACGGCCGGGTCGCCGCACGCACGCCGGCATCGACGGAGGTGGTCATAATCGCAGGACACCGGCTGAGGAAGGACCGCATGAACGTCGACATCCCCCACGATCTGCGGACCCGGCGCCGCCTGGACACCCACCAGGAGATCCACCGGGCCGCCCTCGAGTTGTTCGAGGAACAGGGCGTCCGCGAGACCACCGTGCAGCAGATCTCCGACCGGGTCGGCATCTCGGCCCGCACCTTCTTCCGGTACTTCACCTCCAAGGAGCAGGCCGCCCTGCCCGGACAGCGCCGCCTGCTCCTGGTGATCGACGCGCTGGAGGTCTCCGGCCCGGATCCCGCCGCCGTCCTGAGAAGCGTCGAGGCCGCCGCGGAGGCGGTGATGAGCCGGGAGACCGACCCCGACCTGGAGGAACACCGGCGCGTCGCGCGCCTGCTGGCGAAAGAGCCCGACCTGCAGGCGCTCGCCGCGTCGCAGGAGCAGGTCCTCACGTCCCGCCTCCGGGCCCGCCTCACCGAACAGCTCCCACACTACGACCCGGCGACGATCCTGCTGGTCGCCGAGACGGCCGTGGCCGTGTGGCGCACGAGCTGGGAGCGTTGGGGCGAACTCGCCCTCGAGGGAGAGGCCGCGGAACCGGTGGAGGTCTACCGCCGCTGCCGCGAGGAGTTGCGGCGCATCGTCGGCTGAGACGGCACTCGCACTGCCCGAGCCGCGATCGGCCGTCCGTCCGCGGTGTGGTCGGCATCCACGCGCGTGCGGCCCGCCCCGGCCGTTCCGGGCCGCGGCCGCGTACTGCAGGATGGGCGGGTGCCCGAACCCACCCGCCTCGTCGCCGACGTCGACACCGGCATCGACGATGCACTCGCCCTGCTCTACCTGCTGGCGAGTCCGGACGCGGAGATCGTCGCGGTGCTCTCCACCGCGGGGAACGTGCCCGTGCAGCAGGTCACCACGAACAACCTGGCGTGGCTGCAGGTGTGCGGCCGGCCGGACATCGAGGTCGCCGTCGGATCGGAGGCCCCGCTCGTCGCGCCGCTGATGACCACCGAGGACACGCACGGCCCGCGCGGCGTCGGTTACGCCGACCTGCCCGCTCCCGGACGCGGCCCGTCGGGCCGCAGCGCCGCCGAGGCATGGGTGGAGCTGACCCGCGACCACCCCGGCGAACTCGTCGGGCTCGTCACCGGTCCGCTCACCAATCTCGCACTGGCCATCCGGCTCGACCCGGAACTCCCCCACCGGTTGCGTCGTCTGGTCGTGATGGGCGGGGCGTTCAACTACCCGGGCAACACCACACCCACCTCCGAGTGGAACGTCGCGGTGGACCCCGAGGCCGCGAAGGCGGTGTTCGACGCGTTCTCCGCGGTGGCTCCCGACCGCCGGCCGATCGTGTGCTCCCTCGACACCACCGAGTCCATCGCGATGCGACCCGAACACCTGCGACGGCTTGCCGAGACCGCGGGAAGCGTTCCGGCCGAAATCCTCTCGCCGGACGATCCGCGCGGACTTCGCTCGGAGGCGTCCAACCCGGTCGTGCGGTACCTGTCCGACGCGCTGCGCTTCTACATGGAATTCCACCGCGATCAGGATCAGGGTTTCCTGGCACACGTCCACGATCCGTTCGCGGCGGCGGTCGCCCTGGGAACGGTGCCCTTCACCACCCGTCCGGCGACAATCGACGTCGAACTCGACGGCCGGCTCACCCGCGGCACCACCGTCGCCGACTGGTCCGGCATGTGGGGCCGGCAACCGAACGCCGAGATCGTCGTCGCCACCGACCCGCCGCTGTTCTTCGACCACCTCGTCGAGCGGGTCGGGACGCACATCGCCGCGCTGTCCCGGACGCACGTCTGACCGAACGCCTGTGGCCGAATGTCACACCGGTTCGATCTGATCGAACCGGTGTGACATTCGGCCACAAGGGGTTTCGCGGAGGCGGGTCAGGCGCGTGCCAGCACCTTCTCTTCCGGCTCGGCGGCGACGGCCGGCTTCGGCTCGGCGACCGGACCGTGGCCGTCGTCGACCATGGTCTCCTCGTCGAACGGGATGCGGCCGGCGAGGACGTCGCGGACGCGGCCGCGGTCGACGGTGCCGGTCCACGTTCCCACCAGCAGGGTGGCGACGGCGTTGCCGGAGAAGTTGGTGACCGCGCGCGCCTCGGACATGAACCGGTCGATGCCGACGATGAGGCCGACGCCGTCGAGCAGCTCCGGACGGTGGCTCTGCAGGCCGCCGGCGAGCGTTGCCAGGCCCGCGCCGCTCACTCCGGCCGCGCCCTTCGACGCGACGATCATGAACACCAGCAGGGAGAGCTGCTCGGCCAGGGACAGCGGCGAACCGAGCGCATCGGCGATGAACAGGGAGGCCATCGTCAGGTAGATGGCGGTGCCGTCCAGGTTGAACGAGTAGCCGGTGGGGACCACGACGCCGACGGTGGTGCGCTCGACACCGACGTGCTCCATCTTCGCGATGAGCCGGGGCAGCGCGGACTCGGACGAGGACGTCGCGAAGATCAGCAGGTACTCGCGGGCCAGGTACTTGACCAGCTTGAAGATCGACACCCCGGCCACCATGCGCAGCAGGGAGCCCAGCACACCGAACACGAACAGCACGCAGGTGAGGTAGAACCCGATCATGAGGGTGCCGAGCTGGACGACCGCGCCGAGACCGGTCTGCCCGACCACGTTGGCGATGGCGCCGAAGGCACCGATCGGAGCGAGCCACAGGATCATCGACAGGATCTTGAACACGAGCTTCTGCACGTAGCCGATGCCCCGCAGGACCGGCTCGCCGGTCTTCCCGAGGGCCTGCAGCGCGAAGCCGACCAGCAGTGCGACGAACAGGGTCTGCAGCACGCTGCCCTCGGTCAGCGCCGACAGCAGCGACGTGGGGATGATCGACGCGATGAAGTCCATGGTCCCGCCCGCGGCGTGGGCCTTGTCGGCCAGCGCGGCACCGGTGCCGGCGGCCTCCGGAGAGAGGTTCAGGCCGCTGCCCGGATCGAGCAGGTTACCCACCCCCAGGCCGATACCGAGCGCGACGGTGGACATGCCGAGGAAGTACACCATCGCCAGGCCGCCGACCTTGCCGACGCTGGCGGCGGCCCGCACCGAGCCGATGCCGAGGACGATCGTGCAGAAGATGACCGGGCTGATCATCATCTTGATGAGATCGACGAACATCGTGCCGAGGACGCCGAACGACTTGGCGACGTCCGGGGCGAGCCAGCCGACGAGGACGCCGGCCACCACCGCCACGATGACACCGACGTAGAGCCAGTGCGTCCGGTCTCTGCGCTTGGCCGGCGACTTGGCACCGGGTGCCCGGGAGTCTGTGGACGTGCTCATGGCGGATCCTCTCGGATGGGACGTTTCGGGGGACTTCGTGATCGCGGTCACGTTCCTGATAGAAATGGTGGTAGCGCAGCCTCACCCGGTGAAGATTGCGTTCATTTCGTTCAGGTGATGTCGCGCTCACGAGGCGGACCCACCGGCATCCGGAAGGAGTACGTCCGTGCCGCCGACCGCGCACCGGCCGTCGATGAGCGTGGCACGTCAGCTGCTGGTGCTGCAGCTGGCTGTGCTCGCCCTGGTCATCGCCGCAGGCACCGTCCTCGTCGGGATCGACGAGCGCCGCGACAGCGACGACGCCACCCGCCGCACCGTCCTCGCCATCGCCGAATCCCTGGCCGGGTCCGACTCGACGGCCGCGGCGCTACGTACGCCGGACCCGACTGCGGTGCTGCAACCGCGCACCGAACGGATCCGGGAGGCGACGGGCACCGACTTCATCGTGGTGATGGCGCCGGACCGGACCCGGTACACCCACACCGACCCCGCGATGATCGGTCTGCCGTTCAGCGGCAACATCGAACCGGCCCTCGCCGGCACCGCGTTCACCGAGACCTACGCCGGCTCGCTCGGCCCGTCCATCCGGGCGGTGGCGCCGATCCTCGACGACGAACGCGTCGTCGGCCTGGTCGCCGTCGGCGTGACCCGCGCGAAGGTCGCCGACCAGTTCGCCCGCGGGCTGCCCGCCCTCCTGGGCCTGTCGGCCGCGGCCCTGGCCTTCGCGGCCGCCGGCGCCGTGCTCGTCAGCCGGCGCCTGCGCCGCCAGACCCTCGGACTCGCACCGGACGAGCTGCGCCGGCTCTACGAGCACCACGACGCGGTCCTCCACGCGATCGGCGAGGGCCTGATCGTGCTCGGCACCGACGAGCCCGCACGCGTGGAGGTCGTCAACGACGAGGCGCGGCGCCTGCTCGGCCTCGGCGACGGCCCGGTCACGACGGAGGACCTGCCCGAGGCGCTGCGGGTGGCCGGCTCGGACCCGGACGCCCGCGGCGACGTTCTTCTCACCGAGGACCGCGTCCTGGTCGTCGACCGCAGCCCGGTGCAGTGGGAGGGCCGACGGATCGCCACGGTGATGACGTTGCGGGATCGCACCGAATTGCGGAGGGTGCTGGGCGAACTGGACTCGGTGCGCGGCTTCGCCGACGCGCTGCGCGCACAGGCGCACGAGTCGGCGAATCGGCTGCACACCATCGTCACGATGGTCGAACTGGGACGCCCCGAGGAGGCGGTCGCGTTCGCGACGGAGGAGCTGCGCCTGTCGCAGCAGCTCATCGACCGGCTCACCGCGTCGGTGCAGGAACCCGCGCTGGTCGCCCTGCTGCTGGGGAAGATCAACGACGCCGCCGAGCGCGGCGTGGAGCTGACCGTCACCGACGACACCGCGCTGGGCGCGACGCCGCTCGGCACCCGGGACCTGGTGACGCTCGTCGGCAACCTGGTGGACAACGCCATCGACGCCGCGCGAGCCGTCGACGAACCCTGGGTGGAAGTGACGATACGGCAGGATGATTCGAACATGATCGTCGAGGTGGCGGACAGCGGGCCCGGGATGTCGCCGGAAACCCTCGCCCGTGCCATGGCGCGGGGCTACTCCACGAAGGCGGACCACCACGGCCTGGGCCTGGCCCTCGTCGCGCAGGTGGTGGCGCGGCACCGCGGCACCCTGCGGACCGAACCGTCGCTGGGTTCGATGGTCGTCGCAGAGATCCCCCTGCAGGCCGAGCACGCAGGCGGCACACGATGATTCGCGTCCTCGTCGTGGAGGACGAGCCCCGCA
Organism: Rhodococcus sp. 2H158; assembly: GCF_053764755.1. NCBI lineage: Bacteria > Bacillati > Actinomycetota > Actinomycetes > Mycobacteriales > Nocardiaceae > Rhodococcus > Rhodococcus sp. 2H158. The sequence continues at coordinate 110,033 of NZ_JBSNCE010000021.1, read as the reverse complement.
TCGCCGATGCCCACCGCGCCTACGTCGATCGGCTGCCGCAGTTCACGGTGGTCGCCGTCGCCAACACCGGGCAGGCCGCGCTGCGCGCCGTCGCCGACGCCGCGCGGACCGCCGAGCCGGTGGATCTGGTGTTGCTGGACATCGGCCTGCCCGACATGAGTGGCCTCGACGTGGCTGCAGCGATGAGCGGGATCCGCCCGAGTCCGGACATCATCGCCGTCACCTCCGCCCGCGACCTCGAGGTCGTCCGCACCGCCGTCGCCCGGGGCATCGTGCTGTATCTGCTCAAGCCGTTCACCTTCGCGGCCCTGAGCGACAAGCTCGACCACTACCTGGCCTACCGCAACGCGCTCGGCGCCGCGGGCACGGCCACCGGCCAACACGACATCGACCGGGCGATGGCTGCGCTGCGGACCTCCGATCCGCGCGTCGCGTCCCCGAAAGGCGTTGCGCCGCAGACCCTCGATGCGGTGGCCCGGTGTCTGCGGGACGCGTCGCGCCCGCTGACGGCCGCCGAGGTGGGCAGCGCGGTGGGCGTGTCGCGGGTGACGGCGTGGCGGTATCTGGAGCGCCTGGCCGACGACGGCGTCGCCTCCCGGCACACCGAGTACGGCCGCGCCGGCCGTCCGCAGATCCGCTACGCCCCGCGCTGAGCGGTGGCACGCGGTGGCCGTTGTGGCCGTTGTGGCCGTTGTGGCCGTTGTGGCCGTTGTGGCCGTTGTGGCCGTTGTGGCCGTTGTGGCCGTTGTGGCCGTTGTGGCCGTTGTGGCCGTTGTGGCCGAATGTCACACCGTGTCGATTACATCGAACGCATGTGACATTCGGCCCCAGCGGTTCTCAGCCGCGGTACGCCCCGGAGGTCTCGAGCACCCACGCGAACTCGAAGGCCACCTCGCGCCACTTCTCGTACCGGCCGGACACGCCGCCGTGGCCGGCGCTCATCTCCGTCTTGAGCAGCAACGGGGCGTCACCGGTCTTGGTGGCGCGCAGCTTGGCCACCCACTTGGCAGGTTCGACGTAGAGCACCCGGGTGTCGTTGAGGCTGGTGATCGCGAGGATCGCCGGGTAGTCCTTCGCCTCGACGTTCTCGTACGGGCTGTACGAGCGCATGTACTCGTACACCTCGGGGTTGTCGAGGGGGTTGCCCCACTCGTCCCACTCGATCACCGTCAGCGGCAGCGACGGGTCGAGGATCGACGTGAGCGGGTCGACGAACGGCACGTTCGCGAGGATCCCGGCGAACAGCTCCGGCGCCAGGTTCGCCACCGCGCCCATCAACAGGCCGCCCGCGCTGCCGCCGTCGGCGACGAGCCGGTCCGGGCCGGTGACACCGGCGTCGATCAGGTGCCGTGCGCAGGCGACGAAGTCGGTGAAGGTGTTCTTCTTCGCCAGCGTCTTGCCGTTCTCGTACCAGTGCCGGCCCATCTCGCCGCCGCCCCGCACGTGCGCCACCGCGAAGACCATGCCCCGGTCGAGGAGCGACAGCCGCGCCACCGAGAAACCGGGGTCGATGCTGGCCTCGTACGACCCGTAACCGTAGAGCAGCGCCGGCGAGTTCTCGGGCGTGCCCTTGCGGGTCACGATCGACAGCGGGATGCGGGTGCCGTCCTCGGCCACCGCCCAGTCCCGGCGCTGCTCGTAGTTCGACGGGTCGAAGTCGCCGAGCACCGGCTGGGCCTTGCGCAGCAACAGCTCTCCCGAGTCCACGACGTAGTCGTAGACCCGGCTGGGGGTGATGAACGACGTGAAGCCGAGCCGCAGCATCGGCTGGTGCCATTCCGGGTTCGCACCCGGGCCGACGGCGAAGAGTTCCTCGTCGAACTCGAGTTCGGTCAGCTCGCCGTAGCCGTCGGCGGTCAGCGGCCACACCGCGAGCCGGGTCAGCGCCTCCCGCCGATACCCGAGAACGAGGTGCCCGGCGAACGCGTCGACGTCCTCGAGACGCACGTCGTGCCGGTGCCCGATGAGAGTGCGCAGCGCCGACGGATCGTCCACGGGCGCTTCGGCGAGGACGAAGTTCTCCGCCTTCTCGCGAGTGCTCTCCCCCGTCGCGTCGTTCACCACCTCGACGACGTCGTTGTGCATGACCAGGAACCGGTCCTCGCCGCCGATGACGGCATGCTCGGCGCCGTACTCGACGCCCTCGCGGCGCGGCAACAGCACCCGAAATTCGCCGGTGGGATCCGCGGATTCGAGCACCCAGCCCTCGGTGGTGATCTTGGATCCCACCCAGATCATCAGGTACTTCTCGCTGCGGGTGGTACCCACCGACACCCAGTACCGCTCGTCGGGCTCGTGGAAGACCTTGACGTCCTCGGTGTGGGACGTGCCGAGACGGTGCCGCCACACGGTGTCCGGCCGCCACGACTCGTCCACCGTGAGGTAGAAGATGTGGCTGTGGTCGATCGCCCACGTCGCGCCGGGCGCGGTCCCGGGGATCTCGTCGGCGAGCAGCTCGCCGGTGCCGAGGTTCTTGAACCGCAGCGTGTAGCGCTCGTCGCCGACGACGTCGACCGAGTACGCGAGCAGCGTCCCGTCGTGGCTGATCGAGAACGCGCCGAGGGAGAAGAACTCGTGCCCGGCCGCCTCGACGTTGCCGTCGAGCAGCACCTGCTCGCCCGGCAGTTCCACACCCGGCGCCAGCTCCGGCGGATTCCAGTCGTCGGGGTCGGCGATCGGGCAGCGGCACTGGATGCTGTACTGCTTGCCCTCGACGGTACGGGCGTAGTACCACCAGTCGCCCATGCGGGTGGGCACCGACATGTCGGTTTCCTGCGTGCGGGACTTGATCTCCTCGAAGATCCGCTCCCGCAGCGGCGCCAGGTGCGCGGTCTGCTTCTCGGTCCACGCGTTCTCGGCCTCGAGATGGGCGATGACCTCGGGATTCTCCTTGTCGCGGAGCCACTCGTACTCGTCGACGAAGGTGTGTCCGTGATGGACCCGCTCGGACGGGACCCGCTTGGCGATCGGCGGGGTCATGCGCTCGGCCCCAACCAGTCGGCGAACGACAGGCCCGAGATCCGTTCGTAGGCTTCGATGTAGCGCTCACGGGTGGCGTCGACGATGTGCTGCGGCAGCGGCGGCGGCGGCGTGTCGGACGCACGGTCCCAGCCGGACTCGGGGCCCGTCAGCCAGTTGCGCACGAACTGCTTGTCGAAGCTGGGCTGCACCTTGCCGGGCTCGTAGCCCTCGGCGGGCCAGTAGCGTGACGAATCGGGGGTGAGCACTTCGTCGGCGAGGATGAGGTTGCCGGCGTCGTCGAGGCCGAACTCGAACTTCGTGTCGGCGAGCAGGATGCCCTTGTCCGCCGCGTACATCGAGGCACGGCCGTAGATGTCGAGGGTGTCCTCGCGCAGCTTCACGGCGAGATCCACGCCGACCTTGTCGGCGACCTCCTCGAAGGTGATGTTCTCGTCGTGGTCGCCGAGTTCGGCCTTGCTCGCCGGGGTGAAGATCGGATCCGGCAGCTGACTGGCCTCCACGAGGCCCTCGGGCAGCGGGACGCCGCACACCGCGCCGGTCTTCCGGTAGTCGAGCAAACCCGACCCGGTGAGGAAGCCGCGGGCAACGCACTCGATCGGCACCATCTTCAGCCGTTTGACGACGAGGGCGCGGCCGAGGACCTCGGCGGGGATGCGTTCGTCGTCGGGCTCCCCGGCGAGGTGGTGGTTCACCTCGAGCAGGTTGAAGAAGAACACGCTCATCGCGGTGAGCACCCGGCCCTTGTCGGGGATCGGGGTGTCGAGCACGTGGTCGTATGCCGAGATCCGGTCGCTGGCCACGAGGAGCAGGTGCTCGTCGTCTATGACATACAGGTCCCGGACCTTGCCGCCGGCGAGGTGGGGGTAGGACTGGAGTGATGGACGCACGCTGCCACCCTAGTGCGCCGCGCCGACCTGCACCGCACCCCCGTCCGATCGCCGGATCGTTCACTATGACAATGATCGTGACCGGAACCCCACCCCGAACAGGAGCGTGATGTCGGCCGCACCCCGGATCGACGTGGGTCTGCGCTCGGAACGCGGACCGATTCTCGCGGCTCTGATGCTCGCCACCGCGCTCGTCGCACTCGAGAGCACCATCCTGGCCACCGCCGTCCCGACCATCGTCGCGGACCTCGGCGGCTTCACGCAGTTCCCGTGGCTGTTCTCGAGCTACCTGCTCACGCAGGCCGTGCTCGTGCCGGTGTACGGCAAGGTGTCGGACGTGTACGGGCGCAAACCCGTGCTGGTGTTCGGCATCGCGCTGTTCGCGCTGGGCTCGGCGCTGTGCGCACTGGCGTGGAGCATGCCGGCACTGATCGCCTTCCGCGCAGTGCAGGGTCTCGGTGCGGGGGCCGTGCTGCCGATGGCGCAGACCATCGCCGGCGACATCTACACCGTCGCCGAGCGCGCAAAGGCGCAGGGTTACCTCGCGAGCGTGTGGGGCATGTCGGCGATCGTCGGCCCCGCCGTCGGCGGCGTGTTCTCCGACTATGTGTCGTGGCGGTGGATCTTCTGGGTCAACCTGCCGCTGTGTGCGCTGGCCGCGGGGGTGCTGCTGCGGGCGTTCACCGAGCCACGGCCCCCGGGCGCCCGACGGCGGGTGGACCTGGCCGGCGCCGCGACGCTCGCCGCGGGTTCGGGTCTGCTGATCCTGGGCCCGCTCGAGGGCGGGCAGGCGTGGGCGTGGGCGTCGGCGCCGAGCGCCGGGGTGTTCGCGGCCGGCGCGACGCTGTTGCTGCTGTTCGTGTGGGTCGAGCGGCGCGCGCCGGAGCCGATCCTGCCGCCGTGGGTGTTCGCCCGTCGTGTGGTGGTGACCAGCAGCGCGGTCGCCGCCCTCGTCGGCGCCGTGGTGCTGGGGCTGACCTCCTACGTGCCCGCGTTCGTGCAGGGGTCGCTGGGCACCACGGCACTGGTCGCGGGATTCACCCTGTCGACGATGACGATCGGTTGGCCGCTCGCGGCGGCTCGTTCCGGCTGGTTCTACCTGCGGATCGGGTTCCGCAACACCGCGATGATCGGGTCCGTGCCGGTGCTGGCCGGCACCGGTCTGCTGACGCTGCTCGACGAGCAATCGCCGGTGTGGCACGTCGCGGTGTGCTGCGTGCTGGTCGGTCTCGGGATGGGCCTGATCGCGAGCCCGGCGCTGATCTCGGCGCAGTCGAGCGTGACGTGGGCCGAGCGGGGCGTGGTGACGGGGGCGTATTCGTTCGCCCGATCGATCGGCAGCGCGGTCGGGGTCGCGGTGTTCGGCGCGCTGGCAAACTCGGCGCTGGCCGCGCACGGGGGCGCCGGGTCGGGCCCCCTGGAGCCGGAGCGGCTCGCCGACGCGGTGGCTCCGGTGTTCGTCGCCCTGTTCGTGGCCGCGGTGGGCCTGGCCGTGACGGCCACGACGATGCCGAACCGGCCCGCCGAACCACCCGGAACCCCGTAGATTGGAAAGGCTGACCTAAGGTGTGGGTCATGTCGAACGAAGACGGGCTGCTGCCCAGCGTCATCGAAGTCGCGAAGGTCGAGGACATCACCCCCCGCATGCGCCGCGTCACGTTCGCCGGCCGCGGGGTCGAGGTCTACGCGAGCGACCCGACCCGCGTCCCCAACATCAAGCTGATCTTCCCGCGGGAGAACGGCGACCTCGACCTGCCGGTCAACACCGGCGGCCGTCGCCTCGAGTGGCCCGATCCCACGCTCAAGGCGCAGGTCCGCACCTACACCGTGCGGCGGCTCGATCCCGCGGCCTCCGAGATGGACATCGACTTCGTCCGGCACGGCGACGAAGGACTGGCCGGCGCCTGGGTCGAGCGGGCCCGTCCCGGCGACCGCATCGCGGCAGCCGGCGGCGGCGGGATCGTCGCGCCCCCGGCCGACTGGTACCTGATCGTCGGCGACGAGACGGCGCTGCCCGCGATCGGCCGCATGCTCGAACGCCTACCCGAGGGCGCCCGCGGGACCGCCGTCGTCGAGGTCGCCGACGAGGGTGAACAGCAGGATCTGCGCTCCCCTGCCGACATCGAGATCCGCTGGGTGCACCGCGACGGCGCGCCCGCGGGCACCACCACGCATCTGGCCGACGCGGCGACCGCCGTGCCGATCCCCGACGGCGAGTTGAAGCGGTTCGCGTGGGTCTCGGCCGAATCCGCGACTGTGCTGCGGATGCGCAGGTATCTGCGGAACGAGGCGGGCTTCGACCGCAGGTCCACCCTCGTCATCGGCTACTGGCGGCACGGCATGACCGAGACCGGGTACGGCCGCACCACGGATCACGACCGGGACTTCACCGAGCACGACGCTTGAGCCGGGCCGAGCGACGCGTGACGCGCGCCGCCTCGGGCCGAGCGAATGTATCGTCCATCTCCTCAGCGGTAGCGAGCGATACATTCGCTCGCCCCGCAGGAGGGTCAGGGCGACGCGTCGGACCCGTGGACCTGGTCGTGCAGGGCCTCCATCCGGACGTCGAGGTCGCGGGCGGTCGCGGCCGCTGCCCGGAGTTCGTCGAGCAGTTCGACGGGCACCGCCTTGTCGTACTTGTAGAAGATCTTGTGTTCGAGACTGGCCCAGAAGTCCATCGCTACGGTGCGGATCTGCAGTTCGACGAACACCGGCTGTACCCGGTCGGACATGAACACGGGGACCTCGACGATCGCGTGCAGGCTCCGGTACCCGTTGGGCTTCGGATGCGCGATGTAATCCTTGACCTCGACGACCCGGACGTCGCGCTGCCCGGTGATCACGTCGAAGATCCGATAGACGTCGGAGATGAAACTGCAGGTGATGCGGATGCCGGCGATGTCGTAGATGTTCTCGCGGATCGCGTCGAGGGTGAGCGGCAGGTCCTTGCGGACGGCCTTCTCGACGACCGATTCCGGAGTCTTCAGCCGCGACTTGACATGCTCGATCGGGTTGTGGTCGTGGGCGAAGCCGAACTCCTCCCGGAGGATGTTGATCTTGGTCATCATCTCGTCGATGCCGAACTTGTAGACCATCAGGACGCGGCGGAACTCCCGTTGGAGCGCGATCTGCGGTGGGTCCAGGTTGAGCTGCGCCGGCTCGATTCGTGGTTGCCTCAGCTGCACGTCGTCAGCGCCGTCCACCGTTTCCGTCACCGTCTGTCTCCTCATCGCCTTCCCGATCGAGTCTGCCAGGTCGGTCGAGGGTGCGGCCCAGCGCCGACTCGGGGCCGCGGTGACGAGTGCGAGGGCGGCACGCAGCGACCGCGCCGGAGCGGCACGGTCGCTGCGCATCCTCAGCCGGGATGGACGGGCGCAGTCGTCACCACGGCAGCGGCACCCACTGGTCGAACAGCCAGAACCCGTGACCCTGCGGCCCGGGCTGCTGATGCTGCGGGGCCGGCTGGTGCTGCGGCGCCGGCTGCTGCTGATGAACTGGGGAGGAACCGGGTGCGGCGCTCGCGACGCCGGCGCCGACGCCCACTGCGGCCAACGCGATCGTCCCGGTCGCCGCGACCTTACCCAGCTTCGTGTTCAGAACCTTCACGACTTCGCAGTCCTCTCGTCGGGGGGCGGGGTGGTTCCCCGCCCGTTGGAGGACTCCACACTGACGCGCGCAGCTGGCAGCAGCCTTGTGAAAGCCTGCCGTTCGGCTCCGAATTCGGGATGCGCCCGCGGTGACCACCGCGGGCGCTCCGAAAGTCCGTCACGACGGATCGGCTCCGGTGCGGCTCAGCATGTCGTATCCCCCTCCGGCACAGCGAGATCGACGAGGTAACGCGCGACGGGCAGGTCGACGCACCACTGGCCGCTCAGCACCACGCCGTGCTGAGTCCCGCGGTACGTGACGAGCACCGCGTCCAGTTGCTTCGCCAGGTCCACACCCGCCTGATACGGCGTCGCCGGATCTTCGGTGGTGGAGACGACGACGATCGGGGGCAGGCCGTCGACCTCCACGGCGTGCCGATCTCCCGTCGGCGGCACGGGCCAGAAGGCGCACGCACCGAGCGGCGCGTTGCCGGTGCCACGGCCGTCGTCGAGGAACGGGGCCGCCTGCCGGGACCGGGTGTCGAGTTCACCGGCCACGGCAGGGTCGGTCACGGCGGCGTCGTCGACGCACCGCACCGCCGCCATCGCCTCGGAAGAGTTCGAGTACGAGCCGTCGGCGAACCGGCCCTCGTACATGTCGGCCAGCACCAGCAGTGTGTCGCCCCGGCCCTGCACCAGTTCGGCGAGCCCGTCCCGCAGGTACTCCCAGCCCTCCGGGGAGTACAGGGTCGCGATGACGCCGGTGATCGCGTTCGGGTAGCTCAGCCCCCGCGGATCCTCCGTCGCGGCCGGCCGATCGATCAGAGGATCGACCAGCGAGCGGAACCGCGCGACTGCGGCCGCGGGATCGGTGCCGAAGGGGCAGTCCTCGCGGGTCGCGCACTCCGTGACGAACGCGTCGAATGCCTGCTGGAAACCGGCGGCCTGCCGCACCGCCTCCTCGACCGGGTCCTGCTGAGGATCGAGCGCCCCATCGAGCACCATCGCCCGCACGTTGCCGGGAAACGCCTCCGCGTAGGCCGAACCGAGCCGGGTTCCGTAGGAGTAGCCGAGGTAGTTCAGCTTCGGGTCGCCGAGAGCGGCCCGGATGACGTCCATGTCCCGCACCACGTCGCGGGTGCCCACGTGTGCCAGCACGTCTGTGCCCGTGCGTTCGGCGCAGCGCGCCGCGTACTCCCGGCTGTTCTGCTCCGCCCGGGCGATCCCCTCGGGGGTCATGTCCACCACGGGGTCCTGCCGCCACGCATCGGTCTCCTCGGGCGTCAGGCAGTCGATCTGCGGGGTCGACGCACCGATGCCCCGCGGGTCGAATCCGACGACGTCGAACCGCTCGGCGAGCTCGGTGCCGGCGCCGACGACGGCCATCCCGAGGCCGGACGCTCCCGGTCCACCCGGGTTGACGAGCAGTGACCCGACCTTCTCCCCCGTCGCCCGCGATCGGGACAGGGCGATCTGCGCGGTATCGCCCTGGGGGTTCTCGTAGTCCATCGGCACGGTCACCCGCGCGCACTCGAGACCGACACCGGCCAGGTCCGATCCGTCAGTGCTGTAGCCGTCGCACGAGCCCCACTGGAGCTGCTGGGCGTAGAAGGGCTCGAGGCCCGGCGGGATCTCCCCCGCCGCCGAGGCGAAGCCGGCCGCGCCGACCGGAGACGTGAACCCGCCCACGATCAGTGCCGTCGCCGCTCCCGTTGCGGTCACGAACCGCAGGACCCGGTCCCGGGTCCTGCGCTCTCCACTCGCCGCCATGAATCGACCTGCCCTCCAGTGGTACTCGATCGGAGAGAGGCAAATCCCTCCTCGGACCACTACAGGGTCGGTGCCGGCGGCGACCGGCACCACCACCCCGAGGGTGTCGATGGACAACCCCTCGGGACGGCGCTCCACCGTCCTCGCCGAGCGCGTCGTCGCTCGGGCATCGCCGCGCTCCGGCCGCCCGTGCGGCTAGTCGGGCCGTTCGGCGATGCGCTTGATCGCTTCGAGCCGGCGGTCCCACTGCCGTCCGATCGATTCCAGCTCGCCGGCCAGTTCGCCGAGCCGGGCACCGACCGCCCGGTAGCGGATCTCCCGTCCGACCCGAACCGACTCCACGAGCCCGGCGTCAGCCAGCACGGTCAGGTGCTTGGCGATCGCCTGACGACTGACCGGCAGCCGCCCCGCGAGCGCACTGGCGGACAGGTCCTCGGCGCCGATCGCGGCGAGGATGTTCCAGCGGGTCTCGTCGGCCAGTACCGCGAGCACCGCTGGAACGCCCTTCGGCACATCGTTCACCGGGATTCCAGGAACTCCACCAGATCGCCGAGTTCGGCGCGCCAGCCGTCGACATTGCCGTCGTGGGCCGTCTGCGGGTCGACGAGTTCCTCGAAGCCGGTCTCCACCATGGTCAACCGGGTGCCGCCGCCGATCTCGGCCAGGTCGAACCGCACGACCGTGGAGTTGCCCGGTACCGGGTCCACGTTCGCATCGCGTGCCCAGCGGTAGATCAGTGTCTTCGGCTCGTCCACGTGTTCGACCAGTACCCGGAAGGGACCGGCGTCGTGGCCCGTCCAGCCGAACGTGCCGGTACCGCCGGGCGATGCGTCGAATTCGATTCTGTCGCCGAACCATTGCGCGATCAGTTCGGGTTCGGTCAGGGCGGACCACACCTTGGTGGCCGGTGCCGCGATGTCGATGGTGCGGGTGATGTCGAGCGGGGCCATGATCGCCTCCAGTCCGGGTAGGGGTTGTGCAACTCCAGGGTTGCACCTTTCGCCCTCGACTGCAACCCCCCAGTTGCAGAAAATTGGTCGTCGCGACGGCGACTCGCCTCTCATCGCGTCCGGTCGACGACCAGCATCTGGACGGCACCGAACTGCGGGACGATCCGGCCGATCAGGGCCGCCGCCGGCTCGAACCGGTGCCCGAACCGCGGATGCGCCGCGGTGAACAACCGGCCCCGTACCCGGGCCCGCCCGTGTCGACCGCTCAGACGGCGCAGCTCTCGCCGGGCAACAAAGCGGCCGGCCGAGTACGGCGCTCGGCGGGTGGGCCGATCGAGCCACCCCCAAGGGCTGGTCGGGTTCAGGGTGAGTGCGACGATGCGCCCGCCCGGACGAGTGATGCGGGCCATCTCGGCCAGCACCGCCGCGGCGTCGGTGAACTCGAGGGTCGCGACGGTGACGGCCGCGTCGACAACGGCATCCGGCACCGGCAGGCGGGCGGCGTCGGCGCGTACGACCCGGCCGGGGGCCCGGCCGGCCGCGACGGAAAGCATTCCCGCCGACAGCTCCACCCCGAGCACACGGGCACCGCGGTGGGCAAGATGGCACACGAGCCGACCTGTCCCGCAGCCGATCTCGACCACGGTGCGGCCGGCCATCTCCGGCAGGGCCGCATCGATCGCGGCGCGCTCCACGGTCCGGGCGTGGGCGCCCCACGGGGTGGCGAACCAGGTGTCGTAGTCGCGGGCCCGCGCCGCCTCGCTCGTCATTCGTCGTGCGGGGGTGCGGAACACGGACCCGGATTACCGCTGCTGTTCCCCGAGTTCGGACTCCACGGCCCGGGCGTCCTCGGCGGTGGTGGGCGGCACGGAATCGGTTCCCGGAGCGCCCCGACCCGGATCCGCAGCGTCGATCTCGTCACCGGATGCGCGCTCGAGCGGCATGAACGGCTCGTGGGTGGACATGCCGTCGGGATTCCCCTCCTCGGAGTCCGGAAACAACGGTTCGACGAGGCGGGTCGTCACGCCGGTGCGAGTCTTCGAACCGCGTAGCTCATGGTGGCCGCTGAGGATCGGGGTGGTTCTCTGCGTGGCCAGTTCCGCCACGGGAGAGCCGATCCGGGCTTCCTGCGTCAGGATTCGGACCCGCCACCTACGCCGAAGATCTGCCCTCACTGCGGCGTGGGCAGGGACTGCGGTGGCACGGGGTGTGCTCGGACATCTGCGTTGACCACCTCGTGGTCATCGGGCAACCCGTCGAGCGGGACCGGGTGGCAGTGCAGCGCCTCGGTGTGCGCATCGAGCGGCACCATCGGCCGAGTTGGAACAGCGTCGTCGGCTGGGTGCAGGATGAGGCGGTGACCGAGCCTGCCGCAGCGCTACCCGACGACTATCCCCAGTTTCTCGACGAGCTCAAACGCCACGTTCGCCACGCCCGGCTCCGCGCCACCAGGGTGGTCAACACCGAGCTGTTGTTGCTGTACTGGGACCTGGGTCGGACCATTGCGGAGCGACAGCAGACCCAAGGGTGGGGAACCAAGGTCATCGACCGCCTCGCCTCGGACCTGCGGTCGACGTTTCCCCAGATGCGCGGGTTGTCCCGCAGCAATCTGTTCTACATGCGGCAGATGGCCCTGCTGTGGCCGCGGTCCGCAATCGTCCAGCAAACTGTTGGACGATTGACGTGGGGACACATCACGGTGCTGCTGGACAAGCTCGAGGACCAGGACGAGCGCAACTGGTACGCCGCCCAGGCCGCCGAACACGGCTGGTCCCGACACGTACTCTCCCACCAGATCGCGGGGGATCTGCACCGAAGGATCGGGGCCGCCCCGTCGAACTTTCCCGATCATCTGCCCCCACAGGAGTCGGACCTCGCCCAGCAGTTGGTCCGCGACCCGTAGCGAACGAGTCGCCGAACGCGAACTCGAAACGGCGCTGATGGTCCGGCTCGAGAAGTTCCTGCTCGGTGGCGAACTACACCTATGACACCCTGCCCGACCCGATTCGCGAACTCGTCCCCACCAACGACGAACTCGCGTCCGCGGTGGATGCCACCCTGCACGAGCTCACTGTTCATTCTTCCGAGGACAGCACCGCCGACGGCGCGCAGGAAGAGCCCGGCACCGCGCGTTGACAGGCGGGTCCATGGGAAGAGAACCAGGCACGTCCGCAAAGCGCGACAACCGCGGATCCGCTGCTGAGCGGGAGCGCCGGGGCAGGCCGCCCCCTCGGAGAACGGTTTGCCCTCCGTCCGGGGGCACGCGCACAGATCGCACGCGGCCGACACCGTGGAATATCCCGAACTGGGTGATCACCCTAGAACTGGGCGTCGGGCGCCTAAGTGAACATCAGGTTCGGATCTCGGGTATGCGATCGCCGGTCTCGCCGCGACGGACTACGGCCAGGCGAGGTCCTCGGGGTCTACCCCCCACCCGAATTCGTTCGCCGCGGCACTGGACCTGCGGCCGGTCGTGTGCTGTGCCGACTTCGTCGTCGCGACCCCGGGGTCGTCGGTGGCCTTCGAGCGAATGGACCGGCGCGACGGTCCGTGGCGTGTTCACCGTCGACGAGTCGAGGTGGCGGTCGGCCGGGCCTGATCCGGGTACGGGCCTCAGTCGAAGTCCGGAAGGGTTACGGCGTCGGAGACCACGGTGTAGTCGAGCAGCAGGACACCGTTGTCGAGCACCTTGCAGTCGCGGAGGTCGAGGGTCGCCTGCACGTCAGCGGGGTCGAACAGGCGCCGGCCCGACCCGACCAGCACGGGGTAGACGGCGAGCCGGTACTCGTCGACGAGAAAGTGGCGGCGCAGGAATCCCACAAGGCTGCCGCTTCCCATGACCAGCAGGTTCTTCTCGGCCTTGAGGGCGCGAACCCCCTGTGCGACGTCCCCCTCGATGCGGGTGGCATTCCATTCCAGTTCGGTGAGCGAGGTCGTGGCCACGAACTTGGGGATGTCGTTCATCTGCGCCTTGGAGGCGTCGTCCTCCCCGGGGTGATCGGGCCAGACCGCGGCGAACTCCTGGTAGGTGGTGCGGCCGAGAAGCAACGCGTCCGCCTCGTTCAGTTCGGCGTCCTTGAACGCGGCGATCGTGTCGTTCCAGTACGGGAACGTCCACGCGGGGTTCTCCATGACGCCGTCCGCCGAGACGAACTCGGTGACCGTGACCTTGCCCATGACATCCTCGCTTCTCGTCGTCTGCCCGACCCGTGCGGACGGGTGTGGTGTCGTGGATACAGACCGGCCGGATCATCCGAATTCATCGCGGCGCGTGGGCGGCTCATAGGAGGACATGCATGCCGGCAAGAACATCCGCGGCGCCATCGTCTTCGACCGAGCGGAACCGGCCTGCGCCGGTGGGACGGGCTCAGGCGACGCGCTCGAGCGAGGTCCCCTCGTCGAGCCGGCGCAGCGTGCGCAAGGTGGCCCACAGCAGCGCGGTGATCACCAGCCCGACGGCACCGTACGCGGGCAGCGCCGCCGAGATCGGCACCAGCGTCGCCACTGCGCCCGCGACCACCGCGCCGACGGAGGCACCGGCGGTGACCTGCGCCGCCCACACCGCGGCGATGCGCCCGCAGTACTCGTCGGGGGTGTGCTTCTGGACCGTCGCGTACCGGACGATGTCGGTGAGCGCGTCGCCGAAGCCGTGCGCGGCCAGGCCCAGCAGCGCCACCGCCACGGTCGCGGTGAGGCCCGCCCCGACGAGCCCCGCGGCGGAGACTGCCATGAGCAGGAAGACCACCTGACCGGACCGGCGGAGGTGGCCGGTCCAGCCGCTGGTGAGCGAGCCGATCACCGCGCCGACCGCCGGGGCGGTGTAGAGCAGCCCCACCACCGACGGTCCCGCGCCGAGCACCTCGGTGGCGTACTCGGGGACGAGCACCGACCAGCCGGCGAGCAGCATCGTCACGAATCCGCAGACGAGCACGCCGCCGATGACGCGGTTCCCCGACGCGTAGCGGAAGCCGCTGATCACCGAGCGCAGCGGCGACTCGTCAGCGACGTGCGTAGGCGGCAGCGACGGCAACCGGGTGATGCAGCACGTGGTCACGGCGGTGGTGAACGCCGCGAGCGCGTAGGCCACCCCGACTCCGCCGGCGGCGATGACGACCCCGCCGAGTGCGGGTCCGACCATCGCGCCCAGGTCGCCGGTGAGGGCCATGAGCGCACCGGCCGCCGCCATCTTCTCCCGCGGCAGCAGGCTGGGGGTGACGGCCATGAGCGCGGTCGCGGAGATGCCGCCGCACACGCCGTCGATCACCGCCGCCACATAGATGACCCACAGCTTCGGGTCGGGCAGGAACGCGTTGAGCGCGAGCACCGCGAACGCCACGCCCGCGGTGCCCCGGGCGACGGCGATGACGCGCCGGCGATCGTAGCGGTCGGCGAGCACCCCGCCGACGAACGTGGCGGCGAACGTGGTCACGCCGAGCACCGCCGACACGGCGGCGACCTGCGCGGTGGACCCGGTGAGCCGGTACACCTGCAGCGGCACGGCGACGACGAGGAAGCCGAGGCCGAACAGCGACACGACCCGGGCGGTGAAGATATAGCGGAATTCGCGGCTGGTGCGCAGGGGGTCGACGTCGAGGACCAGCTTGTCGATCAGGGCCACGGCCGGGTCACCGCGGGGCGAGCAGGTCGTACCACGCCTCGAGCTGCGGTTCGGTGGCCAGCGAGACGAAGTCGACATCCGCGCCGGCGCCGCGCCACTGCTCCACGAGCGCCATCAGGCGCACCGAGTCGAGGCCCTGATCGACGAGGCTGAGCGCGGGGTCGAGTTCGTCGGCCTCGATCTCGAGGAGCCGTGCGATATCGGTGCGGATCGTCTCGCGGTCCAGGGTGCCGGACTGTGCTGACATGAGGTCACTCCTTCTCGGTTGCAACGGGTTCGGGGATGCAGGCGGCCGCGGTGAGGGCCTGGACCCAGCGCCGGGCCACGACGCCGACGGTGTGCTCGTCGAGCACCTCGGCGGGGGCGGCGAATTCGCAGTCGAGCACGGGCCCCTCCGGGGTGTCCTCGACGACGGCGTCGACGTGCAGGACGTGGTCGAGCGGCGTGGCCGGGTCGACGGAACCGCCGAGCGCGACGGCCTCGGGTGCGCCCGACCACGGGGCGCCGGTGTCCTCGCCGAGCGTCATCCGGCCGAGGTAGTTGAACACCATCTGGGGCCGCCGATAGCGGTCGAAGACGTGGTCCGGCGCAAGGCGGTGCAGCAGTCCGAAGCCGATCCCGTTGTCGGGCACGGCGTTCAGCGCGTCCGCGACTCGTGCGCGCGCCTCGCGCGCGGCGGCCGCGCCGGTCAGGGCGTCCTCGGGGTCGATACCGGCCAGGTTCAGCGCGACCGGGAACATCGACGTGAACCACCCGACGGTGCGCGCGACGTCGGCCCCGGGGACGACCTGTTCCTCGCGGCCGTGACCCTCGAGTTCGACGCGCACGACGTCGCCGCCGCGGACCGACGCCACCGCCACGGCGAGTGCCGCGAGCAGGGCGTCGTTCACGGCCCCGGAGGCGAGGACGTCCTCGGTGACCGGCACGGGGACCCGCACGTGCGTCGAGCGCAGCGCTGAGACCGTGTCGCGTGCCGGGTCGAGGGCCCGAACGCCGAGGGGTGGTTCGACCGCGTCGATCGCGGGTTGCCAGGCGGGCAGCGAGGCCCTGATCCGCTCGGAGCGCGCGGCCTCGGCGAGGCCGGTCGCCCACGCCCGGAAGGACGTGCCGGGTGACGTCAGCGCGACGGTCTCGCCGCGTCCGGCCTGTTCGACGGCGTCGGCGAGGTCGGGCACGAGGATGCGCCACGACACACCGTCGACCACCAGGTGGTGCACGGCGACGAACACGCGGCCGGGGCGGTGCGGCCCGAAGTCGAACCAGATCGCCTGCACCATCACTCCGGATTCCGGATCGAGTGCGCTGTAGGCGATTTCGCGTTCGGCAGCCAACCGGTCCGCCCACCGCTCGTCGTCGACCTCGCCGACCTCGACGCGGCGCACCAGTGTCTCGATGCGCGGTGCGTCCTCGGGGACGGTCCAGCGTGGTCGGCCGCCGGTGACGGCGAACCGGGACCGCAGCATCGGATGGGTGTCGAGCAGCGCCGCGACGGCCTTCCCGAGCGTGTCCACGGTGAGGCCGACGGGCGCGACGAGCAACCGCGCCTGCGAGAACCGGGCGAGGTCGCCACCCCACGCGAGGGCCTCCCACACGATCGGGGTGATCGGCACGTCGCCCGTCGCGGCGACCGCGGGCACCGCCGCCGGGGCCGTGTCCGTCTCGTCGACCGCGGCCAGGGCCGCGACGGTGCGCAGCTCGAATACCTGCCGGGCCGTGAGCCGGAGCCCGGCGGTCCGGGCGCGGGAGACGAACTGGATCGAGACGATCGAGTCGCCACCGAGAGCGAAGAAGTCGTCGTCGATGCCCACCCGGTCGAGGCCGAGCACCTCGGCGGCCACCTCCGCCAGCACCGCCTCCCGCTCGGTGCGCGGCGCACCCGAGCCGACGAGCGCCCCGAAGTCCGGCTCCGGCAGCGCCTTCCGGTCCACCTTGCCGTTGGCGGTGACGGGGAATGCGGCCAGCACGAGCACCGCAGCCGGCACCATGTAGTCCGGGAGTCGCTCGGCGAGCACGGCCCGCACGACGGCCGGGTCCACGTCGCCGTCCGGCACGACGTAGCCGACGAGCCGGCGCACGCCGCGTTCGTCGGTGTGGGCGACGGCGACGGCGTCGCGCACCCCGCGCACCGCGGTCAGGGCCGCCTCGACCTCGCCGAGCTCGACCCGGAAGCCGCGGATCTTGACCTGGTGGTCGCCGCGGCCGAGGAATTCGAGGGTGACACGGCCCTCGCCGGCCGGGACCCGGCGCACGACGTCGCCGGTGCGGTACATGCGGGTGCCCGGCGGACCGAACGGGTCGGGCAGGAAGCGGGTGCCGGTCAGGTCGGGGCGGCCGAGGTAGCCGCGGGCCACGCCGGATCCGGCGACGTACAGCTCTCCCGCGACGCCGACCGGCACGGGGCGCAGCATCCGGTCGAGGACGTAGGCGGCGGCGCCGTGCACGGCCCGGCCCAGGCACGGGGTGTCGGCGTCGGTGACCTGTCCGACGAGCGAGTCGACGGTGCACTCGGTGGGCCCGTAGAGGTTGAACGCACGTCCGTCGGTCAGCTCCCGCAGCCGCCGCCACAGCGCCGGGTTGACGGCCTCGCCCCCGAATCCGACCGTGGCGGGCCGATGTCCGCCGGCGAACAGCCCGGCGGCGACCAAGCGGTCGAGGAACGACGGGGTGACCTCGAGGAAGTCGAGTTCGTGTTCGGCGACGTACGCGACCATCGCCTCGGGATCGCGCATGGTGTCCTCGTCGAACACGTGCACGGCGTGGCCGTCGAGCAGCCACAGCATCGGCTGCCACGAGGCGTCGAACCCGAACGACCAGGCGTGCCCGACGCCCACGCTCGTCCGGCCCGCCCCCGCCACGGTGGGGACGTACAGGTCGGCGCGGTGGCTGTCGAACAGGTTGAGCAGGTTCGCGTGGGTGATCGCCACGCCCTTCGGCAACCCGGTGGAGCCGGACGTGTAGATGACGTACACGGGGTGTTCCGGCCGAAGCGGTGCGGTGCGCTCGTGGTCGGTGACGGGTGCGGCCGGGCGGGCCCCGACGTCGGCACGGACCGTCTCGTCGTCGAGGTCGAGCACCGGCACTCCACCGAGCACCGGTCGCAGCGTCTGCGCCACGGCGCCGCTCGTGACCACGACCCGCGGCCGCGCGTCGCCGACCATGTGCGCGAGGCGCTCCGTGGGGTACGCCGGGTCCATCGGTACGTAGGCGCCGCCGGCGGCGTGCACGGCGCAGAGCGCGACCATCATGTCCGCCGAGCGCGGCAGGGCCAGGCCCACGAGCGTCTCGGGCCCGACACCCTCGTCGATCAGCCGTCGTGCCAGACGTGCCGACGCGGCGCCGAGCTGGGCGAAGGTGAGCCGCACGGCGCCGCACACGACGGCCGCTGCGTCCGGGGTGCGGGCGATCTGCGCCGCGAGCAGGTCGGGCACGGTGCGGTGCCCGTTCGACGGTGCCGGGGCGGTCGACGAGAGTTCGGGCAGCCGCTCTCGCTCGGCCGGACCGAGGACGTCGAGCTGGGCGACGCGCCGCGACTGTTCCCCGGCGAGCTGGTCGAGGAGGCGCACGAGCTGCCGGCCGAGTGCGCCGGCGTCGGCGTCGGTAAACAACGCCCGCTGGTACTCGAGGGTGAGGGCGAGCTCGTCGTCGAGTGCGGCGACGAGCACCAGCGGGAAGTTGGTGGCGTCGTGGCCGCGGACGTCGGTGACGTCGAGACCACCGGAACGCTGTGCGCGGGCGAGAGCGTCGGTGTCGATCGGGTAGCTCTCGAACACGATGAGGGTGTCGAACAGCTCGCCGAGGCCGACGGCGCGCTGGATGTCGCCGAGGCCGACGTACTGGTGGTCCAGGAGCCGGTTCTGCTCGTCCTGGACGCGCCGGAGCAGTTCGTCGGCGGGCTCGCCGGGACGCAGCGCGACGCGCACGGGCACGGTGTTGATGAACAGGCCGATCATCGTCTCGACGCCGGGGACGTCCGGGACGCGGCCGGAGACGACAGCGCCGAAGGTCACGTCGGTGCGGTCGAGCCGGGCGCCGAGGAGAACCGCCCACGCGGTCTGCACCGCGGTGTTCACGGTGACGCCGAGGTCGCGGCAGCGGCGCTGCAGCCGCGCGGCCAGGCCGGCCGGCACCGGCACGGAGCGTTCGGCGGGCAGCGCGGCGTCGAGCGACGAGCCGGCCGGGGCGAGCAGCGTGGGTTCCTCGACGCCGGTGAGCGCCTCGGTCCAGCGGCGCAACCCCTCGTCGGTGTCGCGGTCACCCAGCCACGCGAGGTAGTCGGTGAACGGACGGACCGCGGGCAGCGACGCCGGGTCGGCGCCCGCACCGTAGAGGGTGAACAGTTCCTGCATCAGCAGCGGCGACGACCAGCCGTCGAGCAGCAGGTGGTGGGCGGCGAAGATCAGCCGGTGCCGGTCCGGTGCGAGGCGCACGAGGGTGAACCGCACCAGCGGTGCGGCCGCGACGTCGAACCGGGTGGCGCGGTCCGCGGCGACGAGTTCGTCGCTGCGCTCCTCGACGGGCCGAATGTCACATCGCGTCGATCTGACCGAAGCGGTGTGACATTCGGTCACGGGGGTGGGATCGTGTGTGAGGTCGACGTCCGTCCACCGCAGTCCGGGGTCCCGGAGGACGACGCCGACGGGGTCACCGGCTGCGGTCGTGCGGAATCCGGTGCGCAGGGTCGCGTGCCGGTCCAGCAGCGCGACGACGCTGCGCCGCAACGTATCCCGGTCGAGGTCGCCGCGCAGATCGAGGACGGTCTGCATCGAGTACACGTCGGTGCCGGCGCCGTCGTCGAGACCGGCGAGGAAGAACATGCCGCGCTGCAACGGCGTGAGCGGCACGACGTCGTCGATCGGGCCGAGTTCGGTGGTGAGCGAGGCGAGTTCGGGCAGCGACAGCCCCCGGTAGGTCAGGTCCGACGGGGTGGGTCCGCCGGCGCCGGGGGTGTCGGCGTGCCGGGCCAGCGCGGCGAGCGCCTCCACCCACCGGCCGGCGACGAGGGCGACGGTCTCCTCGTCGAGGACGTCCGCCGCCGTGAATTCGCAGACGATCTCGGGGCCGCGGGGGCCGTCCTCGGTGACGGCGTTGACGTCGAGGACGTGGTCGAGGGGTGTGCCGGGATCGACGGCGCCGCCGAGGGCGCCCGCCTCCGGCGCGGCGGACCACGCCTGACCTGCGTTCTCCCCGAGCGTCATCCGGCCGAGGTAGTTGAACATCACGTCGGGGGCCCGGTACCCCGGGAAGTGCCGCGTTCCCTCGGGAGCGAGCCGGCGCAGCAGCCCGAATCCGAGGCCGTCGTCGGGCAGAGCCCGCAGCGACTCCTTGACCTGGGCCAGAGCAGTTCCGGCTGCCGCGGTACCGGCGAGGGCCTCGTGCGGGTCGATGCCGGACACGTCGAGCACGGCGGGGTACAGGGTGGTGAACCAGCCGACGGTGCGGGTGAGGTCGGCGCCGGGCACGGCGTGCTCGACGTGGCCGTGGCCCTCGAGGTGCACGCGCAGCACGTCGCCGCCGCGCACCGACGTCACGGCCAGAGCGAGGGCGGTGAGCAGCACATCCGCGACGCCCGCCCGGTACGCGGCGGGCACGGTGGTGAGGATCTGCTCGGTGACCGCCACGGGTACCCGCACCTCGCGCGACCGCGCGGTGGCGACGGTGTCGCGCGCCGGATCCAGCGGGCGGGCGCCCAGCGGCGGTTCGGTGGTCTCGGCGATCTCCTGCCAGCGCGGCAGAGAGTGCGCAATGCGATCGGACGTGGCGGCTTCCGTGAGCCCGAGCGCCCAGTCCCGGAAGGAGGTGCCGACCGGCTCGAGGTCCGGCGCGGCGCCGCGGCGCACCCGATCGACGGCGGCCGCGAGGTCGGGCACGAGAATCCGCCAGGACACACCGTCGACGACGAGGTGGTGCACGGCGACGAACACGCGGCCCGCGGCGCCGGGCCCGGCGTCGAGGAACACCACCCGGATCATCTGCCCGGCCGCGGGGTCGAGGTCCGCCAGGGCGCGGTCGCGTTCGGCCTCGAACAGCGCGCGCCACCGCGGGTCGTCGAGACCTGCCACGTCGATGCGGCGCACCGCCGCGGCCGCATCCGGCACCCGCTCGGGCACACTCCAGTCCGCGTCGCCGTCGGCGACGGTCAGGCGCGAGCGGAGCATGGGATGGGTGCGCAGCAGTGCGTCGACGGCCGCGACGAGGTGCGCCTCGGTGAGCCCGGGCGGAGCGATCAGCAGGCGCACTTGCGCGAAGCGCCGCAGATCCCCTCCGTGGTCGAGGGTTTCGCGCACGATCGGGGTGAGCGGCACCGGGCCGGTGGCCGCGACGGCGGGCCGCGCCGGCTGCTCGTCACCGATGTCGGACTCGCAGGCCGCGGCGAGCGCGGCGACGGTGCGCAGTTCGAACACCTGGCGCGCGGTGATCCGGACGCCGGCGGCGCGAGCGCGGGACACCAGTTGAATCGAGACGATGGAATCGCCGCCGAGGGTGAAGAAGTCGTCGTCGACGCCGACGCGGTCGAGGCCGAGGACCTCCGCGATCGCGGAGCACAGCGCCGACTCCGTCACGGTGCGGGGCGCACCGGATCCGGCGAGCGCTCCGAAGTCCGGTTCCGGCAGGGCCTTCCGGTCCACCTTGCCGTTCGCGGTGGTCGGCAGTTCCGGGACGCTCAGGATCGCGGCGGGCACCAGGTACTCGGGCAGGTGGGCGGCGACGGCGGTGCGTACGGCCACGGGCTCGGCCGTTCCGGTGACGTAGCCGACCAGGCGGCGCACGTCGCGGGCGTCGGTGTGCGCGACGACGACGGCGGCACGCACCCCCGGCACGGCACCCAGCGCGGCCTCGATCTCGCCGAGTTCGACGCGGAACCCGCGGATCTTGACCTGATCGTCGTCGCGGCCCACGTATTCGAGGGCACCGCGTTCGGTGTCGACCGGGTCCGGCAACCACCGCACGACGTCACCGGTGCGGTACATCCGCTCGCCCCGGCCGGTGAACGGGTCGGCGACGAACCGCTCCCCCGTCCGGCCGGGCTGTCCCAGGTAACCGCGGGCGACACCCCCGCCGGCGACGTACAGTTCCCCGGCCACGCCGGGCGGTGCCGGCCGCAGCCACCGATCCAGCACATACAGCCGGGTGCCGGGGGTCGGTCCGCCGATGGTCACGGTGTCTCCCGCGATACGGGAACAGGTTGCGTCGACCGTGCATTCGGTGGGGCCGTAGCAGTTGTAGGCCTCGACGCCGTCCGCGGCACCGAGGCGCCGCCACAGCGCCGATCCGACGGCCTCGCCGCCGACGGTCACCTTGGCGGGCCGGTGGCGGTCACCGTCGAGCAGACCGGCGTCGAGCAGTCCGCTCATCAGCACGGGCACGCAGTCGACATGATCGATGCGGTGGGTCCGCACGTAGTCGACGACGAACGCGGTGTCGGTGCGGTGCTCGTCGGGCAGCACGTGCAGGGTGTGCCCGGACAGCAGCCAGGTCAGGGCGGCGACGGCCGAGTCGAAGGCGAACGGGTAGGTCAGCAGCACCCGCCACGTGCCGGACGCCGACCGCATGATCGTCTCTCGCTGCGCGGCAACGAGATCGGTGAGATTGGCGTAGGTGACGACGACACCCTTGGGGAGGCCGGTGGAGCCGGAGGTGTATACGACATACGCGGCGTGACCGGGGCGGAACGGGCGGAGACGATCGGCGTCGGTCACCGCGGCGGCGGGCAACGCGGCGAGCCGGGCGCGCACGTCCGGGTCGTCGAGTACGACGAGGTGCGCGGCGCTGCCGGTGAGGGTCGCGCCGAGGTGCTCGGCGACGGCACGGGTGGTGAGCACGACGCCGGGGCGCGCGTCGGCGACCATGTGCGCCAACCGCTCCGCCGGGTACGACGGGTCGAGCGGCAGGTAGCCGCCGCCCGCGGCGAGCACCGCGAGGAGGGCCTCCACGGTGGCGGCGGAGCGTGGCAGGGCCAGGCCCACGAGCACGTCGGGCCCGACACCGAGTTCGATCAGCAGGCGTGCGATCCGCGCCGAGTTCGCCCCGAGCTCCGCGAAGGTGCGCTCCTCGGCGCCGCACACCACCGCGAGGGTGTCCGGACCCGCCGACGCGGGCAGCGCCGCGACGGTGCCGTCCGAGGGCGCGGCCGGCGCGACGGACCACGCGCCGAGGACGCGGTCGCGTTCGGTGCCGGTGAGCAGGTCCAGCGCGGCGGCCGGGCGGTCCGGCGAGGCGGCGAGGGTGTCGAGGATGTGGACGAGGCGGCCGGCGAGGGCGGCGGCGTGGTCCGCGGTGAGCAGGCCGGGCCGGTAGTCGAGGGTCATGACGAGGGTGCCGGCGACGCCCGCGGTGAGGACGAGCGGATAGTTGGTGGCGTCGCGGCCCTCGACGGCGGCGATCGTGACCCCGCCGGCGCGCTGGGCACGGTCGAGCGCGTCGCGGTCCACGGGATAGCTCTCGAAGACGGTGAGGGTGTCGAACAGCTCCCCCAGTCCCACCTCGCGCTGCACCTCGGCGAGGCCGAGGTACTGGTGGTCGACGGTGCGGGACTGCGCCAGCTGCACGTGCCGCAGCAGCTCGGTGACGGTGGCGCGGGGGTCCAGGCGCACCCGCACGGGCACGGTGTTGATGAACAACCCGACCATGGATTCGACGCCGGCCAGTTCCGGCGGTCGCCCGGAGACGGTGGCGCCGAAGACGACGTCGTCGCGGCCGAGCAGCCCGGACAGCAGCAGCGCCCACCCGGTCTGCAGGACGGTGTTGAGGGTGACGCCGGCGTCGCGGGCCAGGCCGGTGAGCCGGTCGCCGAGTCCGGCCGGCACCTCGACGGCGACGGCGGCGGTCGGCGTGGTGGCCCGGGTGGCGCCGGGCGGGGCGACGAGGCTCGGTTCGGTGAGTCCGTCGAGGGATTCGCGCCACAACGCGCGGGCGGCGTCGTGGTCCTGCCGGCCGAGCCACGCGAGGTAGTCGCCGTAGGGCCGGACCGGGACCAGGCCGGTGGCGGCACCGCCCGCGGCGTAGATCTCGAGGAGTTCGCGCACCAGGATCGGGGTGGACCAGCCGTCCACGACGATGTGGTGGGCGGTGAGCACGAGCCGCACGTCGTCCGGCCCGAATCGCACGAACAGCCAGCGGATCAGCGGCGGCCGCCTGAGGTCGAACCAGTCGCGCAGATCCTCGGCGAGCAGGTCCGCGAGGTGACGCTCCGCGACGTCCGCCGCGAAACCGGCCAGATCGACGCTGCGCCAGGGGGCTTCGGCGCCACGCACGACGAGGCCGGCGGTGCGGCCGTCCTTGCGGGGGCGGAAGCACGTGCGCAGGGCGGGGTGCCGGTCCAGCAGCGCCTGCGCGGAGGTCCGCAGGGTGTCCTCGTCCACCCGCCCGGTGAGGCGCAGCACGGACTGCACGGTGTAGTCGTCCGGTTCGACGGTTCCGGCGGCACGGGCGGTGTCGTCGGGCGCGGCGACGGTGCTGAGGTAGAGCAGGCCCTGCTGCAGTGGCGAGAGGGGAACGATGTCTTCGAGCGCGGAGGTGCGGGTCATGTCTGCCTAACGAACGGGTACGAGGTGCGACGAACACGGCCCCCGGGTCGCCGGACGCGGGAGCCGTGGGTACCGGGAGGACTACTGCTGCCGGTTCGCGGGCAGCGCGGCGAGTGCCTGATCGATGGAATCGAGTGCGAGCAGCGCGGTCTCGTAGGTCGCGGCGTGGGAATGCGTGACCGGAACCAGATTTCCCGCCTGCACGGCGGGCAGGGACTGCCACAGCGGGGAGGCCATCAGCTCCTGCAGCTCGGGCGAGACCGAGCCGTCGGCCTCGACGCCGTAGACGATGACGTCGACGTTCCCGAGGTTCCGGCCGATCTCCTCGACGGAGAGGTACTCGCCGTGCACGTCCTCGGTGTCGGCGGGCTGACCGGGGAACTGCAGGCCGAGGTCCTCGAACAGGTTGGTGGTGTACGACGAGGCGTACTCGCGGAAGAACTCACCGGGCTCGGTGCCGCACACGTTGCAGACGCCGGCGAAGGTCAGGTTCCCGAGGGTGCCGCGGTACTTCCCGGCGATCTCCGCGGCGCGTGCCTCGTACTGTTCCTTGTACTCGCCGTAGGCGTCGGACACGTTCGCGGCGTCGGCGTACTGCTCACCGAGTCCGCGCCAGTCACCGGGGTTGGTCAGGCCGAGGAAGACCACCGGAGCGAGTGCCTCGAGCTTGGCCGTGTCGAGCTGCGACTGCACGCGCGCGGGCACGCCCATGATGATCAGGTCGGGCGCGGCGGCGGCGACGGCCTCGTAGTCGAGTTCGCTCACGGCCCCGTCCGGCGCCACCTTGGGCAGGGCCTCGTACGCGGCCTTGGTCTCGGCGTCCATGTTGTCGAGCTCGCGGGTCCATTCGCAGGCGGCGGCGAGATTCGCGTCGGCCTGGAGCAGCGGCAGCACCGCGTAGCCGCAGGCGACGATGCGCTGCGGATCGGACGGGATCTCGATCGGCCCGTTCTGCGCCTCGAACGTGCGCGTGGCGTCCGCGGCCGGCTCCTCGCCGGAGCCACTGCCGCTGCCGCACC
Organism: Rhodococcus sp. 2H158; assembly: GCF_053764755.1. Lineage (NCBI taxonomy): Bacteria > Bacillati > Actinomycetota > Actinomycetes > Mycobacteriales > Nocardiaceae > Rhodococcus > Rhodococcus sp. 2H158. Next base: position 84,696 of record NZ_JBSNCE010000021.1, on the reverse strand, counting down.
CCACCAGGCCCACGGCCAGCACCGCCGTCGCGCCGAACACCGCTGCGCGGCGCAGCCGGCCCCGTCCCTCAACCCGCATCGCTTACTCCCACATGTCTGTTCGCCGGGCACCCGCCCGGGCCTGATTGGTTAGGCTAACCGAACTCGATGCGGGCGCCAAGCGCTACGTCCCCGGTCCTGCGCACAGTTGCCTGCGCCGATCCTCGTCGCCTCATGACGGCTGCATCGCGTCGTTCCACGGACCGGTTACCTCGCGGTCCTCGCGCGTCGTCGACCCGGCGCACCGACCGTGACCTACGGCCTGCTCGTCATCGCGGTCGGTGCCGGATCGCTCGTAGCGCATGGACCGAACCCACCGTGGCAGGCCTATCCGACCACCCGCTGGATCAGCAGTACCGCACCGATTCCGATCATCGCGGCACCGGAAATCCAGGTCACCACCCGCGCCGCGGCGGGGCGGGTGCGCAGCACCACCCGCGCCCCCGTGCCCACCCCCGTGTAGACCACCGCGCAGCTGACCGTGTGCACCACACCCAGCAGCACGATCTGCACCGTGAGGGGCCACCGCGCGTCCGTGTCGGTGAACTGTGGCAGCAGCGCCAGGAACAGCAGAAGCACCTTCGGATTCAGCCCGCTGGTCCCCAGACCCTTGACCGCCTGCCGCACCCACGATTCCGGTGCCTGCTCCGCCCCGGCCTGCGGCAGAGCCGAGGGCTTGACGAGCATCGCGATCCCCAGCCACACCAGGTACGCCGCCCCGACCGCCGTCAACGCGGTCAGCACCAACGGCGAGCGGGCCACCAGCGCCGCGACGCCGGTCGCCACCACCGCGGTCATTGCCAGATGCCCCGACAACATCCCACCGACCGCGGGCACCACGGTGCGGTGCCGCAGCCCCGCCGCGATCGCGTACGCCCAATCCGCCCCCGGCGTCAGCACGAACAGAAACGACACCGCCCAGAACGCAGCAACGGTACCGACCGCCATGACCTCACTCATCCTTCACACTCTCGGACCGCCACGACGCCTGGCGGTTCCCGATAGAGAGATTAGGGAGATCGACCTGGAATTCGTTCCCATAATTTTCACAAGAACCGGGCTTTTAGGGGAAAATCTTCCACATGGACAACGTCGACAAGAAGATCCTTGCCGAGCTCCAACAAGACGGGCGGCTCACCGTCACCGAACTCGCCGATCGGGTCCAACTCAGCATCTCGCCCTGCCACCGCCGCCTACGCGCGCTGGAGAGCTCCGGCGCGATCACCGGCTACCGCGCCCAGCTCGACGCCGGTGCCCTGGGCCTGACGTTCGAGGCGCTCGTCTTCGTCACCATGCGCACCGTCGACCGCGACACCCTCGAGGCATTCGAACCGGCCGTCGCCGCCATACCTCATGTCCTGCAAGCGCAACGACTGTTCGGCGACCCCGATTACCTCCTGCGGGTGATCACCCGCGACCTGCCCGCCTTCCAGAAGCTCTACGACGAATCCCTCGCCACCCTCCCCGGCGTCGGGCGCCTCAGCTCCACTCTCGTCATGAAAAGCGTGGTGGACAACCGTCCCCTGCCCCTGTAGGACCCCGACCACTGCTCCGTGGCCTACGCGGTATCGGAGCGCAATGACGCCTCAGGAAAAGACGGTGTCCTGGCCGTCCCGCCGGACCGCGCCGGCGACGTTGCCGAGTCCGAGAGTCGGACACAGAACTCACGTTCCGGCAGCATCTGCGGTCGATCGGCGGGGCGACCGAAGGGCGAGCCGCTACTCCGCTGTTGACGGTCCGAATCAGTGATGCGGCGCGCCTCCTTGCCCCAGTGCAGAGAAACTCACCCGAACTCCAGGGCGAACTCGTCGATTTCGGACTGGTCGAGGTCGCTCAGCGTCAGATCGGAGGGGGTGAAGCCACCGGCGTAGTCGCGCGCGGCGTGGTCGGCGAGCGCACACAGCGCCGCGACCCAGCCGTGCGCCAACTCGGCGACGACGGACGCCGTCACGACCCCGGTGGCGTAACCCCACGTCGCGCGGAGCACCGGTCCGGCCGGCGTCTCCTCGGTGACGGCGCCGACCTCGATCGCGTGGCTCACCGGCATCGCCTCGTCGGTGGTGCCGCCGAGCACGCCGGCCTCCGGAGCGGCCGTCCACGGTCCGCCGTCCCCCTCGCCGAGGGTCAGCCGGCCGAGATAGTTGAACCCGATCTCCGGTGCCGGTGCGGCCCCGAGTTCGGTCCCGGACTCGGGGTCGAGGTGGCGGAGCATGCCGAACCCGATTCCGTTGTCCGGGATCTCCCGCAGTTGCTCCTTGACGAGCTTGAGCGCCACCCCGGCGCAGTCGCCGCCGGCGAACGCCTCGGCGAGATCCACACCGGAGACGTCGAGGCGGACCGGATACAGGGTGGTGAACCAGCCGACGGTGCGGGACAGGTCGGCGCCGGGCACCACCTGCTCCTCGCGTCCGTGCCCCTCCCGGTCCACCGGGACCGGCCCACCGCCGCACACCCGGCCCACCGTCAGCGCCAGCGCGGTGAGCAGCACGTCGTCGACGCCGGCACGGAAGCGCTCCGGCACCGTCGTCAGCAGCGCCTCGGTCACCGACGCCGGGACCTCCACCTGCACCCGCGAGACCGTCGCCATCGTGTCGCGCGCGGGATCCACCCGTCGCCCCGCGATCCGCACGCACCCGGCCGGTTCGAGGGCGCGGCGCCACAACCCCAGTTCGTCGCGTCGCGCCGGAACCTGGTCGAGCAGCCCCCGCGCCCACGCCCGCAGCGGCGTTCCCCCGCCGGCCGGTTCGGCGCCCTCGCACGCGACGGCCAGGTCCGGGACCAGGATCCGCCACGAGACCCCGTCGATCACCAGGTGATGCACCACCACCAGGATCCGGCCCGGACGGCCCGGGCCGGCGTCGAAGAAGACCACCCGCATCATGTCACCGGTCGCGGGATCCAGGGCGGCACAGGCGACGTCGGTCTCCTCGGACAGCACCGTCGAGCGAGCCCGCTCGTCGAGTCCCCGGACGTCCACCCGTGCGACAAGCGCGGCCGGATCGACGGCGTCCGCGGCACGGACGTCGAATGTCCTTGCCACCGGATCGAACACGGCACGCAGGGCGTCGTGCACCGCGAGCACCCGGCCCACCGCACCGACCAGGGTGCCGAGGTCGAGCCCGACAGGCGCGTGCAGGAGACGGGACTGGGCGAATCCCCGGTAGGGGCCGCCGCGGTCGAGGAGGTCGTGCACGATCGGGGTCGCCGGGACGAGGCCCAGGGCGGCGGTGCGTTCCGTCGCGTCCGGTGCCGTGTCGACCTGCACGATACGGGCCAGGCCCGCCGGGGTGCGGTGCTCGAAGACGTCGCGGGCGGCGAAGCGTAGTCCCGCCGCCCGGGCTCTCGACACGAGCTGGATCGAGACGATGGAATCACCGCCGAGGGAGAAGAAGTCGTCGTCGGGTCCGATCGTGTCCAGGCGCAGCACCTCCGCCACCACCGCGCACAGGCGCCGCTCGAGGTCGGTCGCCGGGGCCCGGGACGCCCCGGCGGGCGCGAAGACCGGGGCGGGCAGCGCCCGCCGGTCGACCTTGCCGTTGGGGGTGACCGGGAACTCGTCGAGCACCACGATCGCGGCCGGCACCATGTGCTCGGGAAGACGGCGGGACACGTGCTTCCGCAACACTTCCGGATCTGCTCCGGCGCCGGCGACGTAGCCGACGAGCCGGCGGCGGCCCGGCTCGTCCTCGCGGGCCACGACCACGCAGCCCACGACCGCCGGGTGCGCCGACAACGCGGCCTCGATCTCGCCGAGCTCGATGCGGAACCCGCGGATCTTGACCTGATCGTCGCTGCGTCCGAGGTACTCGAGCACCGGACGGTCGCCGCCCGCGTCGATCCACCGCACCCGATCACCGGTGCGGTAGAGCCGGGCGCCCGCAGCGCCGAACGGATCGGCCACGTAGCGGGCCGCACTCGGCCCGGGGCGGTTCAGGTAGCCGCGGGTCACGCCGGGCCCGCCGACGTACAACTCCCCGGCCACGCCCGCCGGGACGAGGCGCAGGCGGTCGTCGAGCACGTACACCCGGGCACCGTCGATCGGCGCCCCGATGTGCGGGCGCGCTCCGCGGATCTCGGCGACCGCGGCGTCGACCGTGCATTCGGTGGGGCCGTACATGTTCAGCGCCCGCGCCCCGTCGACCGCGCCGAGCGCCGACCACAGGTCCGCGGACACGGCCTCGCCGCCGACGGCGAGCAGGCCCGGACGGTGCGGCGCCGCGGGCTCGCACAGGCCGGCGGCGAGCAGTTCGGTCATGAGCAGCGGCACGCAATCGACGGCGTCGATGCGGTGGGTGCGCACGTAGGCGACGGTGGCGGCGGCGTCGGCGAGCAGGTCGGCGTCCGGCAGGTACAGCGTGTGCCCGGCGAGCATGGACAGCAGCGGGTCGATCGAGGAGTCGAACGACAGCGCGTAGGTCAGCAGCACCCGCAGCGGCCGGTCCTCCGCGCGGCCGACGGTCCGGCGCCGCTGGGTCGCGACCAGGTTCACGACGCCGCGGTGCGGCACCACGACGCCCTTGGGGAGCCCGGTCGAGCCGGAGGTGTAGACGACGTAGGCGACCCCGTCACCGGAGACGGCGCCGAAACGCTCGCCCGGCTCGAGCGGGGTGTCCGGGAGCGTGGGGTCCACCGCGGCGAGCGCGGCCTCGTCGAGGACGAGGACGGGCCTCGAGTCGGCGAGCATGTGCTCGATGCGCTCGGCCGGGTACCCGGGATCGATGGGGACGTAGGCGCCGCCGGCCTGCCACACCGCGAGGGCCGCGACGATCGCGTCGGTGCCGCGCGGCAGCATCAGCCCGACCACCGTCTCGGGTCCCACGCCGCGGCGGATCAGGTGCCGCGCGAGCCGACTGGTGCGGGCGTGCAGTTCCCCGAAGGTGAGCGTCCCGGTGGCGGTGACCAGCGCGGTCGCGGTCGGGGTGCGCCGCGCCTGGCGGGTGAACAGCTCGCCCAGGGTGTCCACGCCGACGTCTTCGACGTCGTCCATACATACGTACGGGCTGCCGGAGCGGAGACGGTCGCGCTCGTCGTCGGCGAGCAGGTCGAGCGCGGACAGCCGGGTCTGCGGATCCCTCGCGAGCGCCTCGAAGGCGCGCACCACGCGGGCGGCGAGCGCATCGGCGGTGGCCGCGTCGAACAGGTCCCGCGCGTACTCCACCCGCACCCGCAGGCCGTCGCCCGCGTCCTCGACCACGTCGAAGGTCAGGTCGAACAGGGCGGCGCCGGTGTCGACGGTGGACACCCGCGGTTCCAGGCCGGCGAAGGCGTCGACGACCGGCGGGGTGCGGTGCTGCACGAGCACCTGGAACAGCGGGTGCCGGCCGGCGCTGCGGGACGGGTTCAGGGCCTCGACGAGCCGGTCGAACGGCAGGTCCTGGTTCGCGTAGGCGTCGAGGTCGGTGCTGCGGACCCGGGCGAGCAGTTCGGCGAGCGTGGGATCGCCGGACAGGTCCGTCCGCAGAACCACCATGTTGACGAAGAACCCGACGAGGTCGTCCAGTTCGGCGGCGGGGCGGCCCGCGGTGGGCGAGCCGATCGGGAGGTCCTCCCCCGCGCCGCTGCGCGCGAGGGCGACGGCGACCGCGGTGTGCACGAGCATGAACATCGTGGCGCCCGCACCGCGCGCGACGGCCCGCAGCGCATCGGCGACGTGCGGCGGGACCGTCCGTTCGACCGTGCCGCCCGCGAACGTGGCCGTCGCGCCGCGGGGCCGGTCGGTGGGCAGATCGAGTTCCTCCGGCATCCCGTCGAGCCGGGCGCGCCAGTAATCGAGCCGGCGGGCGGCGAGTTCCTCTCCGTCGCCGAGGATCTCGCGGTGCCACACCGCGAAGTCTGCGTACTGCACCGGCAGCGGCGCCGGCGTCCAGGAACGCCCGGCGGCCGCGGCGGCGTAGGCCGCGCCGAGCTCGCGCAGCAGGATCGGGGCGGACAACTCGTCGGCGGCGACGTGGTGCACGAGCACCAGCAGCACGGCCTCCGCGGATCCGTCGTCGAAAAGCACTACCCTGATCGGGATCTCGCGTTCGAGGTCGAACGCGTGCCGCGCCGCGGCCGCCACCGCCGCGTCCAGGTCGGCCGCCGCGACGGCGCGGGCGGTGAACGGCACGCCGGGTGCGGCGAGCACGCGCTGCATGCCGACGCCGTCGTGGTCCTCGAGCACGGTGCGCAGGACCTCGTGCCGGTCCAGCACCGCGCGCACCGCTTCGTGCAGCGCCGCCGGATCGGGGACGCCGCGCAGGCGCAGCGTCAGCGGGACGTTGTAGGTCGAGCTCGGACCCTCGAGCCGGAACTGGAACCACAGCCTCTGCTGCCCCGCCGACAGCGGTGCCCGGTCGCCGCGTTCGACCGGACGCAGCGGGATCCGCAGGGCCGCGGCACCGTCGGGGCACTGCGCGGCGAGCGCCCCGACGGTCGGGTGGTCGAAGACGGTGCGGATCGGCAGTTCCACGCCGAGCGCGTCGCGGACCTTCGCGATCAGCTTGGCCGCCGCGAGGGAGTGACCGCCGAGGAGGAAGAAGTCGTCGTCGACGCCGACGGTGTCGAGGCCCAGGACGTCCGCGAACACGGCGCACAGCACGCGTTCGCGTTCGGTGGCGGCCGCGCGGCCGCCGACGAGGGCCCCGAAGTCCGGTTCCGGCAGCGACGTGCGGTCCACCTTCCCGTTGGAGGTGAGCGGCAGCGCGCCGAGGAACACGAACGCCGACGGCACCATGTGCGCCGGCAGCCGCCGCGCCACGAGCTCGCGAGCCGTCGCGGGGTCGCCGTCGCCGCCCACCAGGTAGGCGACGAGCCGCGCGGTGCCGGTCGCGTCGGGACGCGCCACGGCGACGGCCCGCGTGACGCCGGGCAGCTCCTGCAGCGCCGCCTCGACCTCGCCGAGTTCGACGCGGAAGCCGCGGATCTTGACCTGGTCGTCCCGGCGGCCGCGGTAGACGAGGCGGCCGTCCGCGGTCCACCGCACCACGTCGCCGGTGCGGTACATGCGGCTTTCGCTGTCGCCGAACGGGTTCGCCACGAACCGCGCCGCGGTCGCGCCGGGCGCGCCGAGGTAGCCACGCACCACGCCGGGGCCGGCGACGTACAGTTCGCCGTCCACGCCCGCCGGGACCGGGTTCAGCGCGGCGTCGAGCACGTAGGCGCGCAGGTTCGCCACCGGCCGGCCGATCACGGGTTCCGCCGCGTCCCCCACCTCGGCGACGAGGACGTCGACGGTGCCCTCCGTGGGGCCGTAGAAGTTGAACGCGGCGCCGTCGCGGTCGCGCAGACGTCGCCACAGGGCGTCGGTGACGGCGTCGCCGCCGAAGCCGAGGGTCGGCACGGTACCGGCGGGCAGCAGGTCCGCCTCGACGATCTGCTCGAGTTGCGCGGGCGACAGTTCGACGAAGTGCCAACCCTCGCTGCGGGCGAGTTCGGCGAGCCGGTGCGGGTCCCGCTGGGTGGCCTCGTCGACGATGCGCAGTTCGTGTCCGTCGAGCAGCCACAGATGCGGGCCCCACGAGGCGTCGAACGCGAACGACCAGGCGTGCCCGACCCGCAGGCGGTCGCGGCCGGCCTCGGCGCGGGCGCGGGAGAAGACGCGCTCACGGTGGCTGTGGAACAGGTTGACGGCGCCGCGGTGCGGGACCTCCACACCCTTGGGCCGGCCGGTCGAACCGGAGGTGTGGATGATGTAGGCGACGTCGAGTTCGTGCAGCGGGCGGCCGCGTTCGGCGCGGGTGAGCGGCTCGGCGTCGTAGCCGGACAGGTCCAGCCCGTCGAGGTTCACCGGATCGGGCAGGCCCGCGGTGCAGGAGATCTCGGCGATACGTGCGGCGCCGTCGCCGCCGGTGACCACGACACCGGGTGCGGTCTCGGCGAGCACGTGGGCGAGCCGCTCGGCGGGATGGTCGGGGTCCAGCGGGACGCACGTGGCTCCGGCCTCGAGGACGGCGAACAGCGCGACCAGCGTGTCGGCGCGGCGCGGCAACGCGACGGCGACGCGCCGCTGCGGGCCGAGCCCGAGGCTCAGGAGGTGACGGGCGAGGCGGCGCGAGCGCGCGGCCAGTTCACCGAAGGTCAGGGCGGTGGCGGCATCGCGCACCGCGGGTGCGTCCGGGTCACGGGCCACCTGCGCGGCCAGCAGGTCCGGCAGCGTGAGGTCCGTCGGCACCGGCAGGTCATCGCCGCTGCGCTCGACGAGGAGGCGGCGGCGCTCGTCGGCGCCGAGGATCTGCAGCCGGGCCAGCGGCCGGTGCGGGTCGGCGAGCGCGGCGACCTGGGTGAGGAGCAGTTCGAGGCGGCGGGCGTGCCGCGCGAGGTCGTCGGCGGTGTAGGCGTCGGCATCCGCGTCCACCCAGACCTCGAGGCCGCCGGTGTGGTCGAGCGGCCGCACGGTCACCATGAAGTCCTGCAGCGGGCCCCGGGCCACGGAGTGCACCGCGGCGTGCAGGTCCGCGAAGCGCAGCCGGTCGCCGAACGGTTTGACGTTGACGGACGGCCCGACGACGCCCCGGGAGCCCGCGGGCAGGCGCAGGTCGTTCTGGATGTCCTCCCCGCGGTAGCGGTGGTGCGGGCGGCAGTCCGCCACGGCGGCACGCACCTCGGCGACGAGACCGGCGAGGGTGCGGGCGGGTTCGGGACGCAGGCGCAGCGGCACGACGTTGACCGCGGACATCGGCACGGTCGTCGCGGCGCTGCCGAGCCGGTTCATCACCGGGAATCCCACGATCACGTCGCCGCGTCCCGTCGCGGCGCGCAGGAACGCGGCGACGGCGGCGGTGACGACGTCGCCCCAGCTCGCGCCGGTGGCCTTGCCGATCCGCGAGAGTCCCTGCTGCTGTCCGGCGGTCAGGGTCAGCCGCACGCCGCGGCAGCGGACGGCGATGCCGCCGGGACCGTCGGCGAGGGTCACGGCGTCCTCGGCGCCGTCGAGGTAGCCGGCCCAGAAGTCCCGGTCGGCGGCGAAGTCCGCGGACGCGCGGTAGGCGGCCTCCTCGGCGACGACGGGGGCGAGCGGGGCGAACCTGACCGGTGGGACCGGCAGCCCGAGCACGTCGGCGGTGTAGCGCTCGGCGATGCGCCGGGTGAGCAGGCCGAAGCCGTAGGCGTCGATCACCAGGTGGTGGATGCACAGGTAGAGGACGGCGTGCCGGTCGCCGAGGCGGAGCACGGCGGCGCGCAGGCACGGCTCGCGGGCGGGATCCAGCACGCGCGTGTGGTCGCCGGCCATCCAGCGCCGGGCGGCCGTCTCCGGGTCGGGCTCGCGGCGCAGATCGACGACGGCGGGCTCCGGCGCCTCGTGCGCGCCGGGACGGATGAGGACCGATCCGTCGGCCTCCACGGCGAAGGCCGCGGTGAGCACCTCGGCTTCGGCGACGGTCTCCCGGACCGCCCGCGTCACCGCGGCGACGTCGACGTCGCCGCGGAGTTCGACGCATTCCGCGGTGTTGAAGACGGGGTTCGCGGGGTCGAGCTGCTGGGCGAACCATACGCCGGACTGGGCCCGCGTCAGCGGAAATGCCGAGGTCGACGGGCCGGACGTGGGCACGATCGATCCCCTTTCTACGGTCGAATTCGACTGTGCCGTATCGCATCACGAGAGGTGAAGCCGGTCCGGCGCGAAACGTGACGATACCAAAGGTTAGGCTAACCGTATATGTTCTGCTGTGTCGGGTGCACGGCACCGCGACCGTCCCTGCCACCACTACGAGAGGTCTGCGCACATGCAAGCACCGGCCGTCGCCGCGCCCGGCACCGCCGCCCCGCGGCAGATCGGCACCGCCGCCCCGCGGCAGATCGGAACCGCCGCCCCGTTCGTGCTGTCGCGTCCGCACGGCACCGTCGTAGCGGAGGGCGTCGACGCCCGGTTCGACTCGGCCGGCGAGGCCGCGGCCGCGCTGCGCGCCGGCTCGGTGGCCGCCGTCGTCGGCGCGCTGCCGTTCGCACCCGACCACCACGCCGCCCTCACCGCGCCCGTCGCGCTGCGGCACCAGCCGGACCCCGTCGGGGACGTCACCGTCGCGCTGCCGCCGGTGCGGCTCGCCGCGACGCTGCCCGCCGAGGACGAACACCTCGACCGGGTGGCCACGGCGCTGCGGCAATTGCGCGACCCGGCCGACGACCTGGCGAAGGTGGTGCTGGCCCGCGCGCTGCTCCTGCGGGCGGACGCACCCGTCGACCCGGCGTCGCTGCTCGCCCGCCTGGCCGGAAACGACCCCTCCGGCAACGGATTCGTCGTCGACCTCACCGCCGCCGGGGGACCGTGGACCGGCCGGCACCTCGTCGGCGCCAGTCCCGAGGTGCTCGTCCGGCGCCGCGGCGACCTCGTCACGTGTCATCCGCTCGCCGGTTCGGCGCCCCGGCACCCGGACCCCGAGGTCGACCGGCGCACCGCGCAGCGCCTCGCCGCGTCGGAGAAGAACCTCGCCGAGCACGCCCACGTCGTCGAGGCCCTGCGCGCGAGCCTCGAACGGCTGTGCACCGACCTCGACATCCCCGGTTCGCCGACCCTGACGAGCACCCGGCAGCTCTGGCACCTGGGCACCCCGATCTCGGGCCGGTTGCGGGACCGGTCGGTCACCGCCCTCGACCTCGCCCTCGCCGTGCATCCGACCCCCGCGATCTGCGGCACGCCGACCGCCCCCGCCCGGGCGCTGATCCAGGAACTGGAGGGTGACCGCGGTTTCTACGCCGGCGCCGTCGGCTGGGCCGACCGGGACGGCGACGGCGAATGGATGGTGACGATCCGCTGCGCCGTCCTCGACGCCGACGGCACCACGCTCACGACCCACGCGGGCGGCGGCATCGTCGCCGGGTCGGATCCGCTCGACGAACTCGCGGAGACCACAACGAAGTTCGGCACGGTGCTCGAGGCGCTGGGGGTGCGGCGGTGAGCCGGTCCGTCACCCTCGTCGTCGGCGCCGCCCAGGGCATCGGCCGCGCCACCGCCCTCACCCTCGCGACGGCCGGGCACCGCGTCGTCCTCGCCGACCGGGATGTCGACGGCCTCGCCGAGACCGCCGCGCTGCTCGACGTGGCCGCTCCCGTGCACGGTCTCGACGTGTGCGACGCGGCCGGCGTCGCCGAGGCGGTCGCACGAGTGGAGGCCGCGCACGGCCCGGTCGACGCGCTGGCCCACGTCGCGGGTGTCTTCACCACCGGGTCGGTGCTCGACTCCGATCCCGCCGAGTGGCAGCGGATGTTCGACGTGAACGTCACCGGTCTGATCAACGTGCTGCGCGTCGTCGGGCACGGGATGCGCGAGCGTCGCCGCGGGGCGATCGTCACGGTCGGCTCCAACTCGGCGGGTGTGCCCCGCGTCGGGATGGGCGCATACGGCGCGTCGAAGTCCGCCGCCCACATGATCGTTCGTGTGCTCGGCCTCGAGCTGGCCCGGTTCGGGGTCCGCGCGAACGTCGTCGCCCCGGGCTCCACGGACACGGCGATGCAACGGTCCCTGTGGCCGGATCCGGCCGACGACGCGGGCGCCCGCACCGCGATCGACGGCGACGCCGCATCGTTCAAGGTGGGAATTCCACTGGGCCGCATCGCCGACCCTGCCGACATCGCCGATGCCGTCGAGTTCCTGCTCTCCGACCGCGCCCGCCACATCACCATGCAGACCCTGTACGTCGACGGCGGCGCCACGCTGCGCGCCTGAACCGGATCGAAAGGAACTCCGTGACGATCGCCGCCACCCGGACTCCCCTGGCCGCTACCGCCGGCTACCCGCAGGAGTTCGCGGAACTCTACCGCGCCGCGGGCTACTGGACGGACGAGACGTTCGTCCGGTTCCTGTCCGTGCGGGCCGACCGCCACGGCGAGCGCGTCGCCGTGGTCGGCCGTGACGCCCGCGGCACCGAACGCCGCATCACCTACCGCGAACTCACCGGCGCCGCGGACCGGGTCGCCACCGGGCTCGCGGCCGCGGGCGTCCGGCCGGGCGACCGGGTGCTGGTGCAGCTGCCCAACATCGTCGAGTACACCGAGGTGGTCTTCGCGGTGTTCCGTCTCGGTGCGCTGCCGGTGTTCGCGCTGCCCGCGCACCGCAGCGCCGAGATCGGGTACTTCTGCCGGTTCACCGACGCCGCCGCGTACGTGATCGCCGGCGAGCACGGCGGATTCGCCTACCGCGACCTGGCCCGGCAGGTGTGCGCGGGCCTCGACCGTCCGCCGGTCGTGGTCGTCGCCGGGGACGCCCAGGAGTTCACCCCGCTCGACGCGCTGCGCGAGCACGAGCCCGGCGAATTCGCCGATGTCGAACCGGAATCCGTGGCCTTCCTGCAGCTCTCGGGCGGCACCACCGGAACCCCGAAGCTGATCCCGCGCACCCACACCGACTACCTGTACTCGGTGCGCGAGTCGGCCCGCATCTGCGGCGTCGACGCCGGCACCCGGATGCTGGTGGTACTGCCGGCGGCGCACAACTTCCCGATGAGCTCACCCGGGATTCTCGGTGTCCTGCACGCCGGCGGCACGATCGTGCTGGCGCCGGACCCGAGCCCCGACACCGCCTTCGCGCTGATCGAGCGCGAGCGGGTCACCATGGCGTCGCTCGTGCCCCCGCTCGCACTGGCGTGGCTGTCGGCGCGGCCCCGTATCGACCGGGACCTGTCGTCGCTGCAGGTCCTGCAGGTGGGGGGCGCGAAGTTCGGCGCCGAGGCGGCCGCGCGCGTGACGCCCGAACTCGGCTGCACCCTGCAGCAGGTGTTCGGGATGGCCGAGGGCCTGGTCAACTACACCCGGCTCGACGACCCCGAGGCCACCATCGTCGGCACCCAGGGCCGGCCCATCAGCCCGCACGACGAGATCCGGGTGGTCGACGACGCCGACCGTCCCGTCGCCCCGGGCGCGACGGGCCACCTGCTCACCCGCGGTCCCTACACGATCCGCGGCTACTACGACGCGCCCGGGCACAACGCGTCGGCGTTCACCCCCGACGGGTTCTACCGCACCGGCGACCTCGTGCGGCTGACCGAGGACGGGTACGTCGTCGTCGAGGGCCGCGCGAAGGACCAGATCAACCGGGGCGGCGAGAAGATCGCCGCCGAGGAGGTGGAGAACCACCTGCTCGCCCACCCCGGGGTCCTGGACGCCGCGGTGGTGGCCGTGCCCGACGCCTACCTCGGGGAGCGCACGTGGGTGTTCGTCGTCGCCGACGGCGAGGCCCCGAAGGCCGCGGCGCTGAAGGCCTTCCTGCGCGAGCGGGGCCTGGCCGCGTACAAGATCCCCGACAAGGTGGTCTTCGTCGACACCTTCCCCCTCACCGGTGTCGGCAAGACCAGCCGCGCCGGACTGCGGCGCGCGCTCGCCGCCACCCTGCAGCACTGATCCCGCCTCCGCTCGACCACAGAAAGCGAATCCTGCGATGGCCCTGCCGAAGTCCGTGTCCTATCCCCTGCCGACCGACCTGCCCGCCAACACCGTCGACTGGACCATCGACCCGCGGCGGGCGGTACTGCTCGTGCACGACATGCAGGAGTACTTCGTGCGGGCCTTCGACCGCGCGGCGGATCCGCTGGCGACGGTGGTCCCGAACATCGACGCGATCCGGCAGTCGGCGTACGAGGCGGGCATTCCCGTCGTCTACACCGCCCAGCCCGGCGACCAGGATCCGGCCGAGCGGGCGCTGCTCACCGATTTCTGGGGTCCCGGCCTGGCCGACGATCCGGCCCTGACGTCCGTCGTCGCCGAACTCGCGCCGCGCGAGGACGACGTGCAGCTCACCAAGTGGCGCTACAGCGCGTTCATCCGCACCGACCTACGGGAGCGGATGCGCGCGTGGGGCCGGGACCAGCTCGTCGTCACCGGCGTCTACGCCCACATCGGGTGCCTGAGCACCGCGCTGGACGGATTCATGCAGGACGTGCAGGTCTTCGTCGTCGCGGACGGGGTCGCGGACTTCTCCCGGCGCGAGCACACCGAGGCGCTGCACTACCTCGCGGCGCGCTGCGCCGCCGTGGTGCCGGCGGCGGACGCGGTATGGCGCCTGCACTCCGGCGTCCTCTCGGTGTCCGGCTGATCGCGGGGAGCGCCGCCTACACGCCGACTTCCTGCGGTTCCGTGCGGGCCGCGAGCGCGGCGTATCTGCCGCCGCGGGCCAGCAGTTCGTCGTGGCTGCCCTGCTCCACGATGCTGCCGCGGTCGAGGACGACGATCGTGTCGGCGTCGCGGATCGTCGAGAGGCGGTGCGCGACGGTGAGGGTCGTGCGGCCGCGTCGGGCCGCGTCCAGGGCCTGCTGCACCGCGCGTTCGGTCTCGTTGTCGAGCGCGCTCGTCGCCTCGTCGAGCACCAGGATGCGCGGGTCGCGCAGCAGGGTGCGGGCGATGGCGAGGCGCTGCTTCTCTCCGCCGGAGAAGCGGTGTCCGCGCGCCCCGACGACGGTGTCGTAGCCGTCCGGCAACGAGGACAGGAGCTCGTGGATGTGCGCGGCGCGGGCGGCCTGCTCGATCTCGGCGTCCGTCGCGTCGGGCTTGGCGTGGCGCAGGTTCTCCCGGACCGTGGCGTGCAGCAGGTACGTCTCCTGGGAGACGACCCCGACCAGGCTCGCGATGTCGGCGAGCGGCAGGTCGCGCACGTCGACGCCGTCGATCGTCACCCGCCCCGACGTGGGGTCGTACAGCCGCGCGACGAGCGACCCGAGAGTTGTCTTTCCCGAACCTGTTTCGCCGACGAGAGCGACGTGTGAGCCGGCGGGCACGTCGAGGGTGATGCCGGCCAGCGCGTCCCGGTCGGCGCCGTCGTAGCGGAAGCGGACGTCGTCGAACCGCACGGCGCCGGCTATCCGGTCGAGGTCGAGCCGCACCGGGTTCGCGGGTTCGCCGATCTCGACGGTCAGGTCGAGGTATTCGAAGATGCGGCTGAACAGCGCCAGCGAACCGGTGACCGACACGCCCACGTCGAGCAGGCTCATCAGCGGCCGGAACAGGGTGGCCTGCAGGCCGGTGAAGGCGACGAGGGTGCCGATGGTCATCCCGCCCGACGTCGCGGGCAGGCCGGCGACGAGGTAGAGCAGGGCGGGGATGGCGGCGAAGACGATGTTCATCGTGGCCATGCGCCAGCGCCCGGACAGCTGGGAACGGACCTCGAGGTCGGCCAGTTCGGTGGAGGTGCGGGCGAAGCGTGTCGACATGGCCGGGCCGGTGCCGAGGGTCTTGCCGAGCAGTACACCGCTGAGCGAGAGGCTCTCCTCGATCTGGGTCTGCATGTCGGCGAGGCGACGCTGGCGCACGGTGGTGATCTCGCGGCGCATCAGGGCAACCTTGCGGGTGAGCCAGATCGCCGGCGGCAGCACGAGCAGGGACAGCAGCGACAGCCGCCAGCTGAGCACCGCCATCGCGACGGCCGTGCCGACGACGGTGGTGACGTTGGCGGCGATCGAGGTGGCGGTGGAGGTGACGACGTTCTGCATGCCGCCGATGTCGTTGGTCAGGCGTGACTGGATCTCCCCGCCGCGGGTGCGGGTGAAGAAGCCGAGGGACTGCCGTTGCAGGTGGTCGAACACGCGGGTGCGCAGGTCGTGCATGACGTGCTGGCCCACCGTGGTGGAGATCCACGTCTGCACCACTCCGAGGATCGAGGCGACGACGGTGACGGCGAGCATCGCGCCGACGGCGCCGAGCAGCAACGGCACGTCCTGGTCGGGAATCGCGTGGTCGATGAGGGTGCGGACGAGGAACGGGTTGGCGAGCGTGATCACCGACGACACCACGATGAGACCGACGACGAGCGCGACCTGCCAGCGGTAGGGCGCGAAGAGCGCGCCGATGCGCTGCACGCTCACGGGGGATTCCTCGAGCTGGGCGCGGTCGCGCGGGTCGGGCTTGGCGTGCCGCATCGGTCCCGGCCCGCCGCCGGGCGGAGGCTGCATCATGCCCATCACCTCCTTCGTGAGGCACGAAACGTACTTGTTGAGGTTGCCTCACTAAGAGGCAACCGTCAAGTGAGGTATGATCCGCATCATGTCCGACGCCCCCACCGACCCGGCGCTGCGCGACCTGCTGATGACGGCCACCCGCACGCTGCGACGCCGCTGGCACGCCACCCTCGTCCCGTGGGAACTGTCCCCGCACGAGCACCGCGCGCTGCACGTCGTCGGCCACTCCGCTCAGCCGCTGCGCCTCGGCGACGTCGCCAAGGCGCTGCGCATCGCGCCGCGATCGGCCACCGAGGTGATCGACCGGCTCGAGGCCCGGGGCCTGACCCGTCGCGTCGCCGACCCCGCCGACCGTCGCGCCGTGTGCGTCCACCTCACCGACGAGGGCCGTCGCATCGCGGCCGAACTCGACGCCGCGCGCGACGCCGAGGCCACCGAGTTCTTCGCCCACCTCGACGCCCCCGAGCGCACCGAACTGGCCCGCCTCCTCACCAAGCTCGCCGACGGGTGACTCCCGCGACGAGGGGGAGGTTGTTGCGGCAACGCGCGAGTGGCGTGGCCGACAACCGCCCCCTCGGCGCGACAACCTCCCGCTCGGATCTCACGTTCCCCGCCCGACGGACGTCTACCCAGTGGGCCGGGTGGGACAGCCCGGCCGGAGGAGGAACCATGACCACCGGGAACCGGAGCGACTCGCTCACCGCGCGGGTCGATGCTCAGGACTGGCCGGCGCTCGTCGAGGAACTCGACGCGACGGGGTGCGCGCAGACCGGGGCGCTGCTCACCGCGGACGAGTGCGCGCGCGTCGCCGCGATGTGGGACGACGAACGCCGCTTCCGCAGCACGATCGACATGGAACGGCACCGCTTCGGCAAGGGCACCTACCGGTACTTCGGCGACCCCGTACCCGAGGGCATCACCCGGTTGCGCGCGGCGTTCTACCACCGGTTGCTGCCCGTCGCCCGGGACTGGGCGCAGCGGCTCGGCGACCCGGCGCCCTGGCCCGACGACTTCGGCGATTGGCTCGACGCCTGCCACGCCGCCGGACAGACCCGGCCGACGCCCATCCTGCTGTGCTACACGACCGGCGACTGGAACGCCCTGCACCGCGACCTCTACGGCGACCTGGTGTTCCCGCTGCAGGTGGTGATCGGCCTCGACCGGCCCGGCCACGAGCACCTCGGCGGCGAGTTCCTCCTCGTCGAGCAACGCGCCCGCGCGCAGTCTCGCGGCACCGCCACCGTGCTGCAACAGGGTCACGGGCTGATCTTCACCACCCGCGACCGGCCCACCCCCTCCGCGCGCGGCTGGACCCGCTCCCCCGTCCGGCACGGGGTCAGCACCGTCCGCGCCGGCGTCCGCCGCACCCTCGGCCTCGTCCTGCACGACGCCCGATGACCGGCTACACGCTCCTCGGTGCGGACGGCCGCCCCTACCGCAGCCCGATCCCCGGGTCCGTCGGTGGGCACCGGCGCGGCCGGATCTACGGTCGCCTCGACTGCCGCGCGGCGCTGCGGGCGATCGCCCGCGGCGGATACGTCCGGGACCGGGTCTTCTTCGCCGACGAATCCGATGCCGTCGCAGCCGGATACCGCCCGTGCGCGGTGTGCCTTCCGGGGCGCTACCGGGAATGGCAGACGAGGCGGCACCCGTGAGCGACGCCCTGTTCCCCGTGCCGCGCGCCCGCGTCGAGATCGCCCCGGGCGCCGTGCACGTGCCCGGCTGGCTCGACGTCGACGAGCAACGCCGCCTCGTCGCCGCCTGCCGGGACTGGGCGCGCGGGCCCGTGCCGATCCGTCACACCGCCCTGCCGGGCGGGGGCCGGATGTCGGTGCAGACCGTCTGCCTCGGGTGGCACTGGTCGCCGTACCGTTACACCCGCACCGCGGTGGACGTGAACGACGCTCCCGTCGCCCCTTTCCCGGACCGGCTGGGCGACCTCGGGCGGCGTGCCCTCGTCGCCGCGTACGACGACCCGCACGCCGGCGACGGTTACACCCCCGACACCGCGCTGGTCAACTTCTACGACGGCGACGCCCGCATGGGCATGCATCAGGACAAGGACGAACGCAGCGACGCCCCCATCGTGTCGCTCAGCATCGGCGACGCGTGCACCTTCCGGTTCGGCAACACCGAGACCCGCGGCCGGCCCTACCGCGACGTCCGGCTCGAATCCGGCGACCTGTTCGTGTTCGGCGGTCCGTCGCGGTTCGCGTATCACGGTGTGCCCAAAGTCTTTCCCGGAACGGCCGACCCCGCGTCGGGGATGACGCGGGGCCGGCTCAACCTCACGATGCGGGTCACCGGGCTCGGCGGGTGAGCTACCCCGGAGCGGCGGGGAGCCTCACGCCTCCTCGGGTTTGACCGCCAGCACCGGTTTGCGGCAGGACAGCAGCAGCCGCTGGGCGGTACTGCCGAGAAGCAACTTGCCGACGGGTGTGCGGTCGCGGACCCCGATCACCAGCAGTTGCGCCTCGTCGGGCTCCATGGCGTCCAGGATCACGTCGACGGTCTCGTCGCCGACCGTCTGCCTGATCTCGTGCTCGACGCCGCTTCCGGACAGCTTCTCCTCCAGCGCCTCGAGCTGTGCCCGGGCGGCGAACGACCGGTCCGCGAGGGCATCGCCCCTGGAGGTGTTGATCACGAGCAGTGAGGTGCCGCGCAACCGGGCCTCGGCGATGCCGTGGTCGACGGCGGCTCCGCCGTACCGGTCCGGGGTGAATCCGACGACGATCATGCGTGGGCCTTCTCTCGGGTCTCGCTGGAGTCGTCACCGGGGGTGCCGGCCGGAATCACGGCAGGCCGTCGCGAGCGGACGAACCGGGCGGCGAGCGGCGCGACGAGCAGCAGTGCGATGACGATGTAGACGACGATGGCGACGGGTTCGGTGACGAGACTGCCCCAGTCGCCGCCTCCGAGCTGCAAGCTCTGGCGGAGTTGGCGTTCGATGCGCGGCCCGAGGATCACCCCGATGATCAACGGCAGCACCGGAAGACCGAACCGGCGCATCATGAGTCCGAGCAGACCGAACGTCAGCAGCAGGGCGAGGTCGAGCCACTGCAGGTTGACGGCGAACGCGCCGAGCGCGGCGAAGAACAGGATGCCGGCGTACAGATACGGCCGGGGCGTGCGGAGCAGCTTGGCCCACAGCGGGGCGAGGGGAAGGTTGAGGACGAGCAGGAGGAAGTTGCCGATGAACAGGCTCGCGATCAGCGTCCAGATCAGCAGCGGTTCCTTCTCGAACAGCGTCGGCCCGGGCTGGATTCCGTACGACACGAAGGCGGTCAGCATCACCGCGGCGGTCGCATTGGTCGGCAGGCCCAGCGACAGCATCGGCACGAGGGTGCCCGCCGCGGAGGCGTTGTTCGCCGCCTCCGGTCCCGCGACGCCTTCGATGGCGCCCTTGCCGAACTCGTCCTTGTGCTTCGACAGCTTCTTCTCGGTGATGTACGAGAGGAATGTCGGCAGCTCGGCACCACCCGCCGGCAGCGCGCCGAACGGGAATCCGTATGCGGTGCCGCGCAACCACGGCTTCCACGACCGCTTCCAGTCGCTGCGGCCCATCCACGGACGGCCGACCGGGATGACCTCGGCGGGGCGGCGGCGCAGGTGCGCGGCCACCCACAGCGCCTCACCGACCGCGAACACCGCGACCGCGACGACGACGATGTCGATCCCGTCGGACAGCTGCGGAATGCCGAAGGTGGCGCGGGGCTGCCCGGTGAGGAAGTCGATCCCGACCAGTCCGATCGCGAGACCCAGGAACAGCGAGATGCAGCCCCGGAGCTTGGAACTGCCGAGGACGGCGGTGACGGCGACCAGCGCGAGCAGCATGATCGCCAGATAGGACGGCGCGCCGAGAGTCACGGCGAAGCGCGACACCGCGGGAGCGAAGAGCACCAGCAGCATCGTGCCGATCGATCCGGCGACGAACGAGCCGATGGCGGCGGTGGCGAGAGCCTGCGCCGCGCGCCCGGCTCTGGCCATCCGGTTGCCCTCGATCGCGGTGATCACGGAGGACGACTCCCCCGGGGTGTTGAGGAGGATCGAGGTCGTCGACCCGCCGTACATTCCGCCGTAGTAGATGCCGGCGAACATGATGAACGCGGCGCTCGGGCTCACGTTGTAGGTGACGGGCAGCAGCAGTGCCACCGTCATCGCGGGCCCGATGCCCGGCAGTACTCCGACCGCGGTACCCAGCAGGACGCCGAGACACGCGTAGAGCAGGTTCATCGGGGTCGCCGCCTGCTCGAACCCCTGCAGCAGCCAGGTCAATGTGTCCATGTCACAGAATTCCGTCCAGAATGCCTGCGGGCAGCGGTATTCCGAGCCCGACGTAGAATGCGTAGAAGCTGCCGAACCCGAGGACCGCGCCGATCACGAGACTGCGCACGTAGTGTCTGTTTCCCAGGACCGTCGCGGCGCCGGCGAACAACAGGGTTCCGGTGATCGCCCACCCCAGCGGGCCGACGAGGGCGATCGTCGCGACGAACAATGCGACCAGCAGCCCGACCGTGCGCCAGTCCCCGGGCGACGACAGGTCCACGTCCTCTCCGCCGTCCTCCTCGCCGGTCGATCCCCACAGGATCGCCGCTGCGAGCGCCACCGCGCAGACGACGAGTCCGGTGCCGACGACCATCGGGAACAGCCGAGGCCCCACCGGGTCGACCTTGACGAAACCCGCGGTCAGAGTGAGCGCGTCGACGATCAGGAAAACTCCCACCGCCACGAGCACACCGCAGACGACGAACTGGGCCGGATCCTTCATCCGGCGGGCCGGCGTCGCATCGGCCGCTGCCCGCGTACTCATGCCAGCCCCAGCTCGGACAGCGTGGACGAAACCCGCTCGTCCTGCTCTTCGAGGAACCGCTCGAACTCCGGTCCGGTCGCGAACGCGTCGCTCCAACCGTTCTTCACCAGAGCCTCCTTCCATGCCGGGGTGTCGTGCAACTTCGCGAGCGCCTCCACCATTGCCGCCTTGGCGTCGTCCGAAATTCCGGGCGGCGCAAGGATTCCGCGCCAGTTGGTGAAGGTCAGATCGATGCCCGCCTCACGGAGCGTCGGTGCGTCGATGCCGGGAACGCGCTCGTTGCCCGACACCGCGAGGACCCGGACCTGGCCCGCCTCGATCTGGTCGACGTACTCGCCGAGCCCCGACGTGCCCGCGGTGATCTTCTCGCCGAGCAGCGCGGTCAGCAGATCACCGCCGCCGTCGTAGGACACGAAGTTCACTGCCTTCGGATCCACCCCCACCGCACGTGCCGTCTCCATCGGGAACAGGTGGTCGGGACCTCCGGGTGACGATCCACCGCCGATCGTGATCGCCGACGGGTCGGCGCGCCACGCGGCGACGAAGTCGTCGACGGTGCGCAACGGCGAGTCCGCGGGGACGAGAATGCCCTCCTGCTCCTCGACCATCCTGGCCAGGGCCGTTGCGTCGGACACCCGGGCCGTCGAGCCGTTCGTGTAGCCCGCGCCGACCACGCCGAGGCCCATCATCATCATGAGGTCGTCGTTGCCCGCCTCGTTCATGAGCCGGGCCATCGCCACCGTTCCGCCTGCGCCGATGACGTTGAAGACCTCCACGCGGCCGGTGATGCCGTCGTCCTCCATGATCTTCACCGCCGTCCGGGCGGTGAGGTCGTAGCCTCCGCCGGGGCTGTTGGGAACCATCATCCGCACCCGGTGCAGACCCTCGTCCTCGCCGCGGGTGACGCCGCATCCGGCAACGAGAATCCCCGCGAGCACGAGCAGTAGGACCGCACGTACGCGGCCTCCGCCGGCTGTCCTGGACATCGTTCCTTCTTTCGCCGAAAAGTGTGACCTTCCGCAATACTGAACCCGTCAGTGAGTCACGTCACTCTTGAGTACGAAACGGAACTTGAGTTCATTGTGGTCACCACGTCCCCTCCGTATCCGCAGCCTCGCCGGGCAGGTTCTGCTCCTTCAGCTCGCCGTCGTGGCGGTGGTGCTGCTGGCGGTCGCCGCGGTGTCGGTGCACCAGTCGACCGTCGGATTCCGCGACCTGCAGGGTCAGCGGATGATCGCGGTCGCCGAGAACGTGGCCTCGACGCCCGTGGTGCGGGAACTGCTGTCCGCACCGTCCGCCGGCACGGTTCTCGCGCCCGAAGTGGACCGCGCCGTGAACCTGTCCGGGGCGACGCTCGCCGAGATCGTGACCGCCGACGGCACGGTCCTCGTGTCGTCGGACCCGACCCGGCTCGGCGCGGCTGCGGCACTCGGGACCAGCGACGTGGCAACCGGCCGGGCCTGGTCCGGTGACGTGGTCGTCGACGGCCGTCGCGCCATCGCGGGACACGTCCCGATCCTGTCGCCGGCCGGGACCGTGCTCGCGATCGTGTCGGTGAGCGACGACTACCCGTCCCTGTGGGACCTCCTCAGCAGCGCCGGAGCCCGGTTGCTGCTGTATCTCGGCATCGGCGCCGGGCTCGGGCTCCTCGGCTCGTGGCTGCTGTCGCGACGGATCAAGACCCACACCCGGGGGCTCGAGATCGCCGAGATCGCCAACCTCGCCGACCACCGCGAGGCGCTGCTGCACAACATCCGCGAGGGCGTGGTGGCGGTGAACACCGAGGGCGTCATCACCGTTCTCAACGACAGCGCACAGGAGCTGCTCGGCCTCACCGCGGACGCCGTCGGCCGCCGCGTCGACGACGTCGACCTCGAACCGGCGGTCCGTCAGTACCTGCTCAGCGGGGACGACAGCGGCGACGTCGTGCTGTCGACGGCGTCCCGGGTGCTGGCGCTCAGTCGCCGGACCGCGACGAGCCGGGGACAGCGGATCGGCACCGTCACCACGATGCGCGACAGCACCGAGCTGGCGTCGCTGCAGAGCCAGCTGTCGTCGCACAAGAGTGTCACCGACACCCTCCGGGCCCAGACCCACGAATTCGCCAATCAGCTCCACACCATCTCGGGGCTCACCCAACTCGGCGACTACGACGCCGTCACCGACTTCGTCGGAACTCTCACCAGGCGCCGAGCCGAAATCAGTGACGCTGTGACGCAGCGTATTTCCGACCCCGCCGTGGCCGCCTTGCTCATCGCGAAGACATCGCTCGCCGCGGAGACCGGAGTGACCCTGGTCCTGGAGCCCGATTCGCGCCTGCGGGCCCTCGACCCCGAACTCGCCACCGACGTCATCACCGTCCTCGGCAATCTCGTCGACAACGCCGTCGACGTGTCGGAGGGCGGGCGTGACGCGCGGATCTCCGTCCGCATCACCGACTCCGACGGCATCACGGTCGAGGTCGCCGATTCGGGTCCCGGCGTGCCCGATTCCCTGCGGGAGGAGATCTTCGCCCGGGGCGTCACGTCCAAACCCGACACGCCCGGGGGACGCGGGGTCGGACTGGCGCTCGTGCGGCTGGTCAGCGCCCAGCACGGCGGATCGGCTACCGTCTCCGATGCCCCGGTCACCGGCGGCGCCTTGTTCACCGTCCACATCCCGCGCAGTAAGGATGGCTGACCATGCACGACCGTCCAGGATCGGACGAGGCAGCGACACACAAGGTCGTCGTCGTGGACGACGACTTCATGGTCGCGGAGATCCACCGTCGATTCGTGGACCGGACCAAGGGCTTCACCACGGTCGCGGTGGCACACAGCGGCGCGGAGGCGCTCGACGCCGCGCGGACCACCGCACCCGACCTCCTCCTGCTCGACGTCTACCTGCCCGACATGTCGGGACTCGACGTCCTTCAGCGGCTGCGCGCCGAGGGCGACGCCGTCGCCGTCATCATGATCACCGCAGCCCGGGAGATCGACACCGTCGGTCGCGCCCTGCACGGCGGAGCGACCGACTACCTGGTCAAGCCGTTCGAGTACGCGCAGCTCCGGGAGAAGCTCGAGAACTTCCGGCGCCGAGCGCACGAGCTCGCGACCCAGACGAGCGCCGACCAGACGTTCATCGACTCCCTGTTCGGTGCCGGCGGCAAGGCCGCCGAACCCGTACGGCTGCCGAAGGGACTGAGCGCCGAAACCGGCCGGCTGATCCTCGCCACGGTCCGCGCCCGCGGCGAACTGTCCGCCACCGAGTGCGCGGAGCTCGCCGGGTTGTCGCGGGTGAGCGTGCGCCGGTACCTCGAGCACTACCTGGACGCAGGCCTGCTCGAACTGCGCCTCGAATACGGCGGCACCGGCCGACCGGTCCGCCGCTACCGGCCCGCCGGGCACTGACCCCGGGCCGCATCCCGTGAGTGCTCCGCGGGTTGCAGGTGCACGACGGAGCGGTAGAAGGCGAGGTGCGCGGCCGCCGCGTCGTCCCAGGTGTGGGCCGCGGCGAGCGCCCGCCCCCGGTGTGTCCGCGCGGCGTCGGGCGGCTCGGTGAGGGCGCCGGCCATCCCCCGGTGCGTCGACGCGAACCGGACGGTGTCGCCGAACACCTCGCGCAGCACCGGCAGATCCCGCGCCACCACGGGCACTCCGGCGGCCAGGGCCTCCATCGCGGCGAGCCCGAAGCCCTCCTTCGTGGACAGGAACGCGAACACCGACGCCTGCGCGACCAACGCCGGCAGCGCGTCCTCGGCCACCGTCCCCAGGATCGTCGGATCCACACCCAGTTCCCTGCAGCGACGGTCGAATTCGGCTCGGTACGGCCGGTAGTCGAACAACGTCTCGCCACCGGCGAACACCAGGCGCGTCCCCGGCCGCTCACGGCGCAGCAGGGCGAACGCCTCCACCAGATCGATACTGCCCTTGCGGGGTTCGATGCCACCGACGGCCAGCACGTACTCCCCCAGCTGCGCCCGCCACCGGGCCCGCGCCGCCCTGTCGTGCTCGGCGCGCGAGAAGCGGTGCGCGTCGACGCCGTTGGCGATGACCGTCGGCGTGAAACCCCAGCCCGCGCGGACCTCCTCGGCGACCGCACGCGAGACGCAGATCCGCGCATACGGTTCGACGACGGCCCGCTCGTGACAGGCGGCGAGCTGCGGCGTGGTGAACCGGTCGAGGTGGTGGATCGTGCGGATGCACCGGTTTCCGACGGCGTTGGCGCTGATGCAGTCCTGCGCGTGCACCACGTCGTACCTGCCGGGGGTGAACGCCGCCCCGAGCGCGGCGATCGAACGCATGATGCGCTCCCCCACCCCCTCCCCGTCCACCCCGGCGAACGGGACGACGCGCACCCGCACGGCCGGGTCGACGGCGCGGAAGAACCCGTCGTCGCCGCCGCGCCCGAGCGTCCACACGGCGACGTCGTGGCCCGTCCGGGCCAGGGCCTCGGCAAGATTGAGGGTGTGGACGACACCGCCGCGCGGCTTGGTGGAGTACGTGAGCAGAGCGATCCTCACCCGATGTCCCCCTTCTCGTCGAGCAGTCCCCGATAGGTGTCCACGCGCCGCTCGGCCAGGTGGTGCAGCACCCGGCGGGCGCGTTCCACCTCGACCTCGACGTCGATGTCGACGACGGCGAGCCCGCCCTTGGTGCCCGTGCGGGCGAGCACCTCGCCACCCGGGCCGACGATCTTCGCCTGCCCGAGGAAGCGCATGCCGCCCTGCATCCCGGTCTGATTGGACGAGACGAGCACGACCTGGTTCTCGGCGGCGCGGGCCGCGTCGTACAGGTCGAACAGCCGGGACTGCCGGTCCTGCGGCAGCCGGGCCGCCCGGTCGGTGACGCTCGCGGGCCACGCCGACAGCGCGGCGACGATCCGTGCGCCGTCCAGCGCCAGCGTGCGGGCGGACTCGGGGAACGTCTTGTCGTAGTCGATCAGCATGCCCATGCGGCCCACCGGGGTGTCGAACGCCTCGAACCGGTCGCCCGGCGCGTAGGCGAGGAATTCCCCGGCCGGCTGGTGCACCTTGCGGTGGGTGCCGAGAATCCCGTCGCCGGTGACGCAGGCGGCGGCGTTGTACCGCAGATCCCCGTCCCGTTCGGTGTAGCCGACGCACACGGTCATCTCGCCCGCCATCCGGGCGAGCGCGTCGAGTTCGGGTCCGTCCCGCCACAGTGCGGGCGGCAGGTCGTCCGGGTCGGGCCGGCGCAGGTCCGAGATGTACCCGCCGAGGCACGCGTCGGGCAGCACCAGCAGCTCGATGCGGTCCCGTCGCGCGGACTCGATCAGGGTCTCCAGTTTGAGCAGGGCCCGCGGCACGTCGCGTCCGAAGTGACCGGCCAGGGCGGCGATACGCGTCATGCGGCGCCCGTCAGACCGGGGCGCCGATCGAGGCCCGCAGTCCGGCCTCGAGCTCGATCCGGTCCGCGAGGTATTCGGCGTCGCGGGCGATTCCGGCGAATCGTCCCGATCCCCACGTGTGCAGCCAGGGCAGGCCCAGGAAGTACAGGCCGGGCACCGAGGTCACGCCCCGATTGTGGCACGGCAGACCGGCACCGTCGAAGACCCCGGCGTGCAGCCAGCGGTAGTTCGTCCGGAATCCGATCGACCAGATCACCGAGCCGATTCCGGCGGTGGCCAGGTCCAGGCCGGTGGGTTCCTCGGCGGGTCGCCACACCGGGACGTACCGCTCCTCCGGCGGGGCGTCGATGCCCTCCTGCGCGATGTAGTCGTCGATCATGTCCTTGATGCTCTCGGCCACGGCGTCGGCCGCGTCGAGCGACGCGCCGAGGGTGGGCGCCACACGCAGCACTCCGTCGTCCACACCGAGCAGCCTGCCGTAGAGGCGCATCCCCTCGAGGGCGAAGGACCGCAGGTCGATGTCGCGACCGCCGTCGCGGCCCGTGACGTAGTGATTGGTGTTCTCCCGCTTGGCGGTTCCGCCGGGGTGTTCGGCGATGGGCACGTCATAGGTGCCCATGTCGTGCAGCCAGGCCACGCAGTCCCGCCCGCGGTAGAACCGCGCCACCCGCGGTGCGCTCCCGGTCACCAGGTGGACCTGCCGGCCGGCGAGCATGAGGTCCTCGGCGATCTGCGCGCCGGACTGCCCGTTGCCGACCACCAGCACCGCACCGTCCGGCAGCGCGGACGCCGACCTGTACCGCGAGGAGTGCAGCTGGGTGACGTGCGCGGGCAGCTTCTCCGCGTACCGCGGCACCACGGGCTCGTGGTAGCCGCCGGTGGTGACGACGACCTGCCGCGCCCGGATCGGGCCTGCGGTGGTCTGCACATCGAAGCCGCCGCCGGCCGCCTGCGTCACCGACGTGACCGCGACGCCCTCGCGCACCGGCGGATGGAAGGTGCCGGCGTAGCCGCGGACGAACGCGTACGTCTCGTCGCGGGTCATGAACCCGTCCGGATCGTCGCCGCGGTAGCTGTAGCCGGGCAGGTTGCATTGCCAGTTGGGGGTGACGAGGGTGAAGTTGTCCCACCGGCTGTCGCGCCACTCGTGGGCGATGCCGTCCCGTTCGAGCACCACGTGGTCGATGCCCCGCTGCACGAGGTGCCAGCTGACGGACAGACCGGCCTGACCCCCGCCCACGACGACGACGTCACGGTTCTCGATCATCGGACTGTTCCTTCCGGTCGGTGGACTGCGCCGGCGGCACTCGGCGCGGCGTCGACGGTGGGCGGATCCAGGGCCAGCACCCGCACGACGGCATCGGGTTCGTAACGACCGGCCGTCGCCTCGATCTCCGCGAGCGTCGCGGCCGCGGAGGTGCAGTACATGCCGAACTTGACGCGCACGCGTTCGCTCGCCTCGGTGAGGGCCAGGCGAGTGCGGTCGACGAAGTCCCGGACGGCGTAGTCCGCGCCCGCGGTCAGGTGGTCGTGCATCACCAGGGACGGCGAGTAGTACTCGCCGGCGCGGCCGTCGGGCCACCGCACCGTGTAGGTCATTTCAGGCATGGGCCGGCACCCCTGCCCCGCGGAGGGACGCCGGCCGCTGCTCGCGGCTCAGCTGCGTCCCGGTCACCAGGTTGGGGGCGACCACGTCGCCGTAGACCTCGGGCCGCCGGTCCCGCAGGTTGTACATGCCGCCGCCGCGGATCGCGTCGAGTTCGGCGCGCACGTCGAGCCGGGCGGACGCCAGGCCGGGGTCGGTGCCGGTGGTCGCCAGGATCTCCCCACCCGGCCCGACGATCTTGGCGCTGCACACGAACCGCAGCGACCCGAAGGTGCCGGCCTGGTTGGACGCCACCCACACCACCTGGTTCTCGGTCGCCCGGGCCCGGTCGTAGAGGTCGAAGCGCTGCGTCCACCGATCGTCCGCGAGGGCCGCGGCCTGCGCGGTCCGGGCCGTCGGCCAGGCGGACAGCGACGTGACGATCTCCGCGCCGTCGAGGGCCAGGGCGCGGGCCGCCTCGGGGAACGCCTTGTCGTAGCAGATCTGCATGCCCATCCGGCCGATCGGCGTGTCGAACGCCGCGTAGCGGTCGCCGGCGTCGTAGCAGAGGTTCTCGCCCAGCGGCTGGTGCACCTTGCGGTAGGAGCCGAGGACGCCGTCGCCGTGCAGCGTCACGGCCGCGTTGTAGCGGGTCGGCCCGTCGGCCTCGCAGAAGCCCAGGGTCACCACGAGGTCGCCGGCGAGGTCCATGACCCGCCGCAGTTCCGGTCCGTCGAGTGCGAGCGCCGGCGGCAGCGCGCGCAGGCGGCATTCCCGCGCCGCCTCGCTCTCGTCGCCACCGCCGAGGCTCGGCAGGTACCCGCCGAGGCACGCTTCGGGCAGGACCAGCAGGTCGCTGCCCCGGGCGCGGGCCTGGTCGATCAGTGCCGCGATCGTCGCGTAGGACTGCTCCATGTCGCGGCCGAATTCTGCCGCCGCGACCGAGATTCCGATCTCGCTCATGCTCTTCCCAATCCTGTGACGGTGCCGTGCACCGCATTCGTGATCATGCCGTCGGGCCAGCGCAGGCCGACCCCCGGTCGTGTGGTCAGTTCCCCGCACACCACGGACACGGCCGGTCCGCTCGGCGGCGTGGGGCGTCCGGGCCGGTCCGCGGTCACCATCGCGAAGCCCGGGAAGCACGTCATCCAGTCGCCCATCGTCGCGCCCGCCGGCCGCGGGATCCTCGCGAC
Source organism: Rhodococcus sp. 2H158 (assembly GCF_053764755.1). Lineage (NCBI taxonomy): Bacteria > Bacillati > Actinomycetota > Actinomycetes > Mycobacteriales > Nocardiaceae > Rhodococcus > Rhodococcus sp. 2H158. Next base: position 55,869 of record NZ_JBSNCE010000021.1, on the reverse strand, counting down.
GTCGAGGACTGCGCCGACGCCGCTCGCTTCGGCCAGCATCCCGACGGTGCCGGCGAGTCCGGCCATGCTCACGTCCTTGGCCGCCGCCGGCCGCGCGCGGCGGACGAAGGACCCGAGCAGCGCGAGCTCCTCGGACGTGCACGTCGAGGTGGAATCCCATTGCTGTCCGGTGTATCCCGGTCGCCACCGGCCGCGCAGGTCGACGGTGAGGCGGAGGGCGTGGCCCGCGGAGCCACCGCCTGCCGGGATCGGCTCGGCCGCCGCGCCGAGCGCGGTGACCGACAGCGCGGCGGGGACGCCGAGCTGGGTGTGGCCACCGAGGATCGGCACGTTCCACATCCGGCCGGCGTGCGCCAGCCCGCGGAGCACGCGGGTGAGCACCGAGCGGTTGGGGGCGCCGACGGCGTCGAGCATCCCGACCGGCGTCGCACCCATCGCGGACAGGTCGTTGAGGTTGACCAGGGCCGCGCACCAGCCCGCCCACTCGGGATCGCGCTGGACCATCGCCGGCACGATCGCGTCGCACGCCGCGACGAGGTCGCTGCCGGGAACGGGCGCACCGTCGTCGCCGCGGAACCCGTTGCCCCCGAGCCCGTTCGGCCCCTGATCCAACGGCGCCAAGGCCTGTGCCAGAACCGATTTCGTGGACCGGACGAGCCGTTCGATGCGGTCGAGCGGCCACTGCATCAGCACATGCGGGGCACCGGCGACGACGACGTCGCCCCGGCGGACCCAACCGAGTCGGGTGAACATCGGCTCGTTGGGTGCCTGCACGGTCGCGTCGAAGCGCAGCACGCCGTGGGACTCGGCGTAGGCGCAGGCCGCGCGGACGAGGGCCCGGCCGATGCCGCCGCCGTGGCGGCTGCGGCTGTCGACGACCAGGCGGCTGCCGGTCCACCAGCCGAGGTCCACGCCGTCGGTGGCCGGGGCGAGCCGCACCCCGCCGAGCACGGCGCCGTCGGGTGCGGCAGCGACCAGGACGACGGTGCGGGGATCGTCGTCGAGATCGTCCCGGTCGCTGCCCGCGAACAGTCCCTGCTCGAGCACGAACGTCTCGCGGCGCAGCCGGCGGTAGGCCGCCACGTCGCCGGCGTGGTCCGCCGCGCGCACGAGGAAGCCGGGCGGCGGCGCCGGTGCGGGACCGGCGAGCACCGCGGGGTCGAACAGCTCGGTGGTCCGGGAGCCGGATTCGGATGTCATGTCAGCCTCCCGCGTTCTGCAGCACGCTGCACGCGCCGCACGCGGCGCATCCGGCCTTCTGGTCGGAGCCGGCCATGCCCGCCGCCCGCAGCTCCTCGGCGACGCGCCGGGTGACGTCCTCGAGCAGCGTCGCGTCGGGGGCCGCCGCCCCGTCGACGTCGACGGCGAGAGTTCCGGCGAGGGGCCGGAACGGCACCACGAACGGGTAGACCCCCATCGTGATGAGTTCGGCTGCGCCGGAGACGAGTTCGTCGGCGTCCTCGCCGAGTCCGACGAGCAGGTAGGTGGAGACCTGGTTGCGCCCGAAGACGCGCACGGCCTCGGCCCACGCCGCCCGGTACTCGGCGAGCGGAACGGTCGCCTTGCCCGGCATCCAGCGCCGGCGCACGCCGTCGTCGAGGGATTCGACGTGGATGCCGATCGAGTCGGCGCCCGCCCGGCGCAGGTCGGTGAGGGTGGCGAGATCGCCGGGCGGTTCGCACTGCACCTGGACGGCGAGGTGCGGCACGGCCGCCTTGACCGCGCGCACGCAGCGGGCCAGGTGGCGGGCGCCCCGGTCCGTCCCGGCGGACGTGCCCGTGGTCATGATCATCTGGGTGACCCCGTCGAGGCGGACCGCGGCCGCGGCGACCTCGGCGAGCTGCCCGGGACGTTTGACCGCGACCGTCGAACCCGCCGCCAGCGACGCCTCGATCGAGCAGAAGCGGCAGCGCTGGTCGGGGTCGTACCGGATACAGGTCTGCACCACGGTGGTGGCCAGGACGTCGGCACCGTGCAGGCGGGCGATCTTCTCGTAGGAGACGCCGTCCGCGGTCTGCAGGTCGTAGAACCTGGGTCGGCGCACCGCCTCGACGTCGATGCCCATGTCCGTTCCGTCCAGCAGCAGCCGGGTGCCGTCCACCGTGTACGGGCTGTCGGACCGGATCGGGATCGCGCCGCCCACCCCACCGATCAGGACGTGCCCGTCGTCGCTCGGGCCGGCGCCGGAACGCCTGTGCACCGGCGCGTGGAGGGACCGGATGCCGCGGACGGCCAGGTCGACCCGGGTCGAGAGACCGCTCATGGTGTCACCCTTCAGACCATGTAGGTGGAGTTGATGATGGCGCCCTTGCGGGCGTAGTGGATGATCGCGTCCTGCACGTCCAGGGGGTGGGCGGGAATTGCGCCCTCGATCAGGTCCTCCTCACGGTGCCCGTGCAGCGCGAGCCCGAACCGGCACACGAAGACCTTGCCGCCCTCCGTGATGAAGGTGGTCAGCGCGTCGTTGATGTTCTGCTCACCCGGGAAACCGTTGTCACCTGTCGTCGGGAACCCGCGTGTGGCAACGGCATTCATCGCTCCGGTGCCGTAGAAGTAGATGGCCGACTCGAAGCCCTTGCGCAGCGCGCGCGTGGCCTGCAGGACCGCGACGAAGCTCACCGACGACTCGTGGGCGATGCCGTGCACGAGGGTGAAGTAGCACTCGCCGTCCTCGGCCCGATAGTCGGGGAAGATCTTGGTCGAGCCGTAGAGGTTGGTGCCCTTGGGCAGTGCCGGATGGGGGATCTCGGCCAGGGACCTGGCGATGTTGTCGGCGATGGTCTGCTCGATGTCGGTCACTGAGTTCTCCTCGGAAATGGGTCGATTCGGCAGGCGCGCCGGGGATCTCGCCCGGCCGCTGCCTGCAATCAGTAGACGTGCAATCGATTTCGCGTTGGTCACCCCTGGAACAACGCCGCATTTCGTGGAGCTCACATCAGCCGGAATCCCGTCATCGGCGCGTAACACCCCCGCCGGGAGGGGGCGCGGCAGCGGGTGCCAGGCGACGGCAGTGGGCAGGTCACCGGTTGGGTAGCATCGAGACCATGAGCACGGAGGCCCGCCCGCAGTCGGCCGGGGTCGAAGCCGGGTCGGCGAGGGCGACGGACGACCCGCTCGCCCTGGACCGTCAGGTCTGCTTCGCGCTCGCCGTCGCCAACCGGGCGGTGCTCTCGGTGTACCGGCCGGTGCTCGAGCCGCTCGGCCTGACCCACCCGCAGTACCTGGTGATGCTGGCCCTGTGGGGCGACGCCCCGCTGTCGGTGAAGGAGATCGGCCGGGCCCTGCAGCTGGACTCCCCCACGCTGTCGCCGTTGCTCAAGCGGCTCGAGTCGACCGGGTTGGTCACCCGCACCCGCAGCCCGCAGGACGAACGGCAACTCGTCGTCGACCTGACCGACGAAGGCCGGGCCCTGCGCGCGCGGGCCGCGACGGTCCCGGAGACGGTCGTCCGCAAGCTCGGCGTGAGCCTGGCCGAGCTGGAGGAACTGCACGACGTGCTCACCCGCATCAACGCCGCGGCGCTGAAGGCCGGCGCGCTGGACCACGACTGAACCGTCCGCACCCCCACCGCGTGCGCGCAGCGGCGTCCACTATGCGGGAAACCCCAGAAAAACAATTACGGAACAGTAACGAACTCTCTCCATCGTCGCATCGATCGGATCCCGCGCGCGGTCTGTGGGTACGCAGGAACGGTTGTCCGAACGAAGGGAAGTGTCGTGAGCACCACCAACGCCGGCCGGAAGAATGAGCCCCAGGAGGTCCCACCGGGGCATCTACGGCGCGCCATCAGCGCCTCTGCCATGGGGAACTTCACCGAGTGGTTCGACTACGGCGTGTACGCCTACACCGCCACCTACATCGCCGACGCGTTCTTCCCCGACGATCTCGAGTCGGCAACCCTGCTGACCCTCGGTGTCTTCGCCGTGTCCTTCCTCGTCCGCCCCCTCGGCGGGCTGGTGTGGGGACCCCTCGGCGACCGCCTCGGCCGGCGACAGGTGCTCGCGCTCACGATCATCCTGATGGGCACCGCGACCGTCCTGTTGGGCGCCGTCCCGTCGTACGCGTCCATCGGGTTCTGGGCGCCGCTGCTGCTGGTTCTGCTGCGCATGATCCAGGGCTTCTCGACCGGCGGCGAGTACGGCGGCGCCGCGACGTTCATGGCCGAGTACTCCCCCGACCGCAGGCGCGGGTTCTTCGGCAGCTTCCTGGAGTTCGGCACCCTCGGCGGCTTCTCGTTCGGTGCGCTCATCGTGTTGTTCGTCGACCTGGTCTCCACCGACGCGTTCATGAGCACGTGGGGCTGGCGCCTGCCGTTCTTCGTCGCCGGACCGCTCGCCCTGGTGGGTCTGTACCTGCGGTCCAAGCTCGACGACACTCCGGTGTTCCGCGAGCTCGAGGCCGAGGGTGCCGTCGAGCGCGACACCCGAACCGAGTTCAAGGACCTGGTGGTGCAGTACCGGCGGCCGATCCTGACCCTGATGGGCCTGGTCGTCGCGCTCAACGTCTGCAACTACACCCTGCTGAGCTACATGCCGACCTACCTCGAGAACCGCATCGGCCTGTCGAGCACCGCGTCGCTGTTCCTCGTCGTGATCGGTCAGCTCGCGATGATGGCCGTCATCCCGTTCGCGGGCGCACTGTCCGACCGGATCGGCCGCAAGCCGATGTGGACGATCTCGATGGTCGGCCTGCTGCTCTTCGCGGTTCCCATGTACAAGCTCATGAGCATCAGCTTCGGGTGGGCGATCGTCGCGTTCACCGTCCTCGGCCTGCTGTACGTCCTGCAGCTGTCGACCATCTCGGCGACATTCCCGGCCATGTTCCCCACCCACGTGCGCTTCGCCGGCTTCGCGATCGCCTACAACGTGTCGACGTCGCTGTTCGGTGGGACCGCACCGGCGGTCAACGAGTGGCTGGTGGAACGGACCGGCAACGATCTGGTGCCCGCCTTCTACATGATGGGGGCGTGCGTCGTCGGCCTCGTCGCACTGTACTTCGTGGCCGAGACGGCCGGAGCCTCCCTGCGCGGGCGCGGCATCCCCGGCGTCGACACCGAACCCCGGCCGACGGCGCTGTCGAAGGCCTGACTCCGAACCCCTTCTCCGGAGGGGCCTTTCGATCGATGCGCCCGCCGTCCGGTACCCGACCGCCCGGATCAGGTCGACGTGACGGCGCCGGTCATCGCGGCACGTAAAGCGACGTCGCGCGGATCGTTTCGAGACTTGCCCATGCGGTTGCAGACGTAGCCGTAGCCGATCCCGGCATCCGGATCGGCGTAGCCGAAGGAGCCACCGGCACCGGGCGCGCCGAACGACCGGGGCCCGCCGAAAGACCAGTCAGGACTCGGGCGCATGAAACCGAGGGAGAACCGGATGTCCCCGAGCATGCACGCGTCGTGGAATCCGTCGCGGGGCGGCACCGGCGGGGCCGTCAGTTCGTGCAGCGTGTCCGGGCGCATACCGAGTTCCGCACCGCCGGTGGCCAGGACACCGTAGGCGTGCGCCAGGGCGCGTGCCGTGCCCACGCCTCCGCCGGACGGTGCCTCCAGATCGCGCGCGTAGATCGTGTCCGCGTCCATTGCCACGAGCGTTCCCGGGTTGGCGACCAGCGAGCGGTAGAATACCGACCGCTTGTTCAGGAACGCCGGAAACAGCCGCGGCGACAGCTCGGCGAGGTTCAGGAAGGGGTTCCGCAGCACCAGCGGGGCAAGCCGGGCGTCGGGAACGGAGGCCGGGAGACGGATGTAGAACTCCAGCCCCAGCGGGGTCGCGATCTCGTCCTGGAAGACCTGCCCCAGCGTGCGGTGCTGCGGGTCGATCCGGCGCACGAGTTCCCCCTGATAGAAGCCGAGGCTGATCCCGTGGTAGGCCTGCCGCGTCCCCGGCTCCCACTCCGGTCGCTGACGGGCCATGATCGCGGCCAGCCGGTCCGGGTCGGCGATGACCCCGACATCCACCGGCTCGTCGAAACCGAACAGCCCCGCCTGGTGCGCCAGCAGTTGGCGGACGGTGATCCGTTCCTTGCCGTTCTGCGCGAACTCGGGCCAGTAGGTGCAGACGCGCTCGTCGAAATCGAGCCATCCACGGGAATGGGCCAGCGCGACGGTCATGGCGGCCATCCCCTTCGTGGCGGAGAACACCAGCGCCATGGTGTCCCGTTCCCAGGGTTCGCCGGTCGTCTTGTCCCGTACCCCGCCCCACAGATCGACCACCTTCTCGCCGCGGTAGTAGACGCAGCAGGCGGCGCCCAACTCCCTACGGTGGGCGAAGTTCTCGGCGAACGCCTGCCGTACGGCCGCGAAGTCGCTGCGCGCGTATCCGTGAATCCCCGGATGAACGGACTTTCGAGCGGACACGGCCGTCTCCTCTCGCGCGGGCGCGGCACCCGGCTACCGGCGGTCCGGCACAGGACCGCTCACAGCTTGCAGCCGATCGTGCGTAGCATGGCTTTACGGTCGGCGACGTCGGAACTCGACTCCACGCCGGCAGGTGCCCGCCCGTCGATCACCCCGGCGATACCCCGGCCGAGTTCCTTATCGGCGACGATGATCTCGACCGGGTTGGCCGTCGTTGCCCGAACTGCGCACGAGGCGAGGCCCCGAGGCTTCACAAAATGCCACCCCGAACCGGAGGTGGGACTCACCCCAACGAGCGCTTCGTGCAGATCCTCGACGGTCTTGACGGCCGGTCCGACGACGACGTTCATGTCGTCCGGCTTGTCGACCGCCACGATCTGCAACTCCACGACCGCCTCCTCGAACGCCTGCGACTCGCCGGGTCACCGTCCACAGAAAGTCTCCCGCGCCCGGGAGACGAGGGCAATGCAGTCGCCGGCCACGGCAGGCGCCCATCGGGCACATGTCCGCCGCATCAGGGATGAGGGAGGATGGTGCGGTGACCGATTCCTCCCGTTCTCCGGAAAGCCGGCTCCGCACGCGCGGACGTTCGTCCGGCCGCGCTGTCGTCCTCGTGGGCTCGCTCGTCCTGGCCCTGGCCGTCGGCATCCTGTGGCTACGGTCGAGCCAGGGCGTCAGCGCGTCGGCGTGGCGTGACGACGAAGTGGGCCCGGACGATCTGGCCGGGTGAGACCGGAGGATTCACCCGGCCTCAGCCGGAGCTGCCACCGGCCTCGGCCAGCGCGGCCCGCAGGGTCTCGGCGGTGCCGTCGAGCACGGTGCGGTTCGGGGTGCGCGGCACGGCCCGCAGCCCGAACCCGTCGCCGGGACGACGCGGAACGACGTGCAGGTGCACGTGGAACACCTCCTGGCCGGCGGCGACCCCGTCGGCCAGGAACAGGTTGACCCCGTCGATCGGCAGGGAACTCGCGCGCAGTGCGGTGGCGATGCGCCGGCCCGCGTCGAACACCCGCGCGCCGTCCTGCGGATCGAGGTGCGCGAGACCGGACGCGTGGCGCTTCGGGATCACCAGCAGGTGTCCCGGCGTGAACGGACGAATGTCCATGAACGCCAACACGTCCGGTTCGTCCAGCACGACGCTCGCCGGCGCGGTGCCGGCGACGATCGCGCAGAACACGCAGTCGCTCACGCACTCTCCTGGACGGGTGTCGGCCGCCGGACGCCCTCGAGGAGCTGCAGCAGCTGCGCCTGCACCTCCGACCGTTCGCGGACCGGGTCGTCGCTGTGGGCGAGGTAAAGCATGGCCTCCTCGACGGCCGCGACGATCATGTGCGCCAGCGCCGACGACTGCGGGGCCGGCTCGCCGCTGCGCCGCGCGATGGCCCGCAGCGCGCGCTCGGTGATCATGATGGTGTTCTTCCGGTGCCCCTCCCGCACCTCCGCCCAGCCCAGCACGGCGGGAGCCTCGATGAGCAGCAATCGGCGGATCGCCGGGTCGTACACGACGTCGAGCGAGGCGAGCACTGCCGCAGTGAACGAGTCCCACGGATCGTTCCCCTCGATCGCCGCGAGCGTCTCCTCGGTCTCCACCTGCATCCGTTCCACGACGCCGCGGAACAGGTCCCGCTTGTTCGCGAAGTGGTGGTAGAGCGCCCCGCGGGTCACGCCCGCGACGGCGACGATCTCCTCGGTCGCCGCCGCGGCGTATCCGTCGCGGAGGAAGACCTCCGTCGCGGCGTCGAGCAGCGCGGCTCGTGTCCGCACCGCATCCCGAATTCGTACGGCATTACCCGGCTTCCCAGCCAACATCTTCTCCCCTGCACTTCGGCTACCCCCATCTGACAAATCCCCCCGGCAGCCCGTTCCGGACGATCCCTACAGGATCGGCGCCGGCGTGTACTTCGCGGCGTCCGGGTACTGCTCGACGAGGTCCTGCACCGCCGCAACGACGGTGGCGACCTGCGCCTCCGCGGCCCCGACGAACGCCGACCGGTCGGCCAGCGCGGCGTCGAGGGCCGCTCGATCCAATGGCAGCCGCTCGTCGGCGGCCAGCCGGTCCAGCAGGTCCGGCTCGCGGCCCTGCTCGCGCATCGCCAGCGCCACGGCGACCGCATGCTCCTTGATGACCTCGTGGGCCGTCTCGCGGCCCACGCCCGCGCGCACCGCCGCCATGAGCACCTTGGTGGTGGCCAGGAACGGCAGGTAGCGGTTGAGCTCCTTCTCGATCACCGCCGGGTAGGCGCCGAACTCGGCGAGGACCGTCAGGAACGTCTCCATCAGGCCGTCGAGGGCGAAGAAGGCGTCGGGCAGTGCGACGCGCCGCACGACCGAGCAGAACACGTCGCCCTCGTTCCACTGCGCACCGGCGAGCTCGGCGGCCATCGACGCATACCCGCGCAGCACCACCTGCAGGCCGTTGACACGCTCGCAGGAACGGGTGTTCATCTTGTGCGGCATCGCGGACGAGCCGACCTGGCCCGGCTGGAAGCCCTCGGTGACGAGCTCGTGCCCGGCCATCAGGCGGACGGTGTGCGCGAACGACGACGGCCCGGCCGCGACCTGCACGAGCGCGGAGAGCACGTCGTGGTCCAGCGAGCGCGGATAGACCTGACCGACGCTGGTGAGCACGTTCGCGAACCCGAGGTGCTCGGCGACCGTCGCCTCGAGACGCGCGAGCTTGTCGGCGTCGCCGCCGAGCAGGTCGAGCATGTCCTGCGCGGTGCCCATGGGGCCCTTGATGCCGCGCAGCGGGTACCGGGCGATCAGCTCGCGCAACCGGGTGAGCGCGATGAGCAGCTCGTCGGCGGCGGACGCGAACCGCTTGCCGAGGGTGGTGGCCTGCGCGGCGACGTTGTGCGACCGGCCCGCCATCACCAGCGCCGAGTACTCGGCGGCGCGGTCGGCCAGCCGCGCGGCGATCGCGACGCCGTGGGCGTGCACGTGCTCGAGCGAGCGCAGGATCTGCAGCTGTTCGACGTTCTCGGTGAGGTCGCGGCTGGTCATGCCCTTGTGCACGTGCTCGTGGCCGGCGAGGGCGTTGAACTCCTCGATGCGGGCCTTCACGTCGTGGCGGGTGACGCGCTCGCGGGCCGCGATCGACTCGAGGTCGACCTGCTCAAGCACCCGCTCGTAGTCGGCGAGGGCCTCCTGCGGGACGTCGATCCCGAGTTCCGCCTGCGCCCGGAGGACCGCCAGCCACAGCTGGCGCTCGAGCACGATCTTGTGCTCCGGCGACCACAGCGCTGTCAGGTCCGGGCTGGCATAACGGGTAGCAAGAACGTTCGGGATGCGACTCACAGGACATCAGTTTACGGCGCCCCGTCACGCCTCCTGTTCGGCAGGCGGTGCCACCCGCTCCACGACGTCGGGCAGGATGCCCCGCGCGAGGGCCCGCGGATCGGGCTCGAGATCGCCGAGCGCGCCGAGCACGGCCCCGTCGACGACCGCGACGAGCCGCCGCAGCTGCGGCTCGTGCACCGACCGCCCGCACCGCTGCAGCAGGTCCGTGAGCAGCTGATCGATCTGCACGCGCAACTCGTGCTGGACGTCGCGCAGTTCGGGGTGCCGGGCGGTGGCGACGCACCGTTCGTAGCGGGCGATGAGGCGCTCGCGTTCGATCTCGCCGACCCCGCCGGGGCCGACGAGCAGGTCGACGATCAGGTCCGCGGTGGACTCGGGGCTGCGGTCACTCGGTGGGACGCACTGCACCCGCGAGCGCATCGCGTCGAGCTCGCGCCGCCCGTTGTGCTGCACCGCGCTCGCGACGAGGTCGTCGAGGGAATGGAAGTAGTAGGTGGTGGAGGCGAGCGGAAGTCCGGCGCGGTGCGCGACGGCGCGGTGCGCGACGGCATCGATCCCGCCCTCGAGGATCAGGTCGGCCGCCGCCTCGACGAGCGCCTGGCGGCGCCGTTCGCCCTTGGGGGTGGCTGCGATCGACACCTTTGTCATGGTGCCAGTCCCGGTGGTCACGCCTGAGGGAAACGGCCCGAATACTCGCAGGTAGGACCTATCTGTCGGGTTTCGTCACGGTGTGGGCAACCAGGCGCGCAGCCGTTCCAGCGCCGCCCGCACGTCCGCGGTGGCACCGGCGAAGGACAGCCGGACGGTCCGGTCGCCGTGCACGGTGTCGAAGTCGACGCCGGGCGCGAGCGCCACTCCGGTCTCCTGCAGCAGCCGGGCACACCAGCGGGTGGAGTTCTCGCCGGCCGGGAGCAGGTGGCCGATGTCGGCGTAGACGTAGAAGGCGCCGTCGGCGGGCGCGAGCTCGGTGATCCCCAGCTCCGGCAGGCCCCGGAGCAGCAGCTCGCGGTTGGCCGCGTACCGCGCGACGTGGCCGTCGAGTTCGGCCCGGGCCTCCGCGCCGAACGCGTCGACAGCCGCGTACTGGGAGATCGTCGGCGGGCACACCGTCATGTTGGAGGCCAGCCGCTGCAACGGCGGGCGCAGTCCCTCCGGCACGAGCATCCAGCCGAGCCGCCATCCCGTCATCGAGAAGTACTTGGACACGGAGCCGATCACCACGGCGTCGCGGGAGGTCTCCCACGCGCAGCTCGTCGCGGGCGCACCGTGCGTTCCGAACTCGATGCCGTGGTAGATCTCGTCGGAGATGAGCAGCGCGCCGTGGTCGTCGCACCAGCGGGCCAGCGCGGCCAGCTCGGCCGGTTCGATCATCGTGCCGGTCGGGTTGGCGGGGCTGGCGACGACGAGTCCGGCGATCGGACCGTCGAGGGCCTCGAGCATCTCGACGGTCGGCTGGTAGCGGGTGTGCGGCCCGCAGTCCAGCTCGACGACCGTGCAGCCGAGCGCGGCGAGGGTGTTGCGGTAGGCGGGGTAGCCGGGCCGGGCGACGACGACCGTGTCGCCGACGTCGAAGGCGGCCAGGAACAGCAGGGTGAACGCCCCGGAGGATCCGGTGGTGACGACCACGTCGTCGGCGTCGACGTCGATGCCGTAGCGGTCGCGGTGGTAGCCCGCGATCGCCGCGCGCAGCGGCAGGATCCCGAACGTCTCGGTGTAGCCGAGCAGCTCGTCGTCGAGCGCGCGGTGGGTGGCGCGCAGCACCGGGGCGGGTGCCGGCGTGGACGGCTGACCTGCCGCCAGGCTCAGCACGTCGCCGTGGGTGCGCTGCCGCTCGGTGGCGGCCTTCCACACGTCCATGACGTGGAAGGTCTGGATCCGGGATCGTCGGGATTCGAAGCGCACGACCTCGACGTTAGCCGCTCGCGATCTGCCGGATGTCCCCCGGTGGGCGTGCACCGACGGACCGTCGCGACGTCAGCTCGTTCGACGGACACCCGCGCGCTGACCGGAGCGCGCCCGTGTCCGGGCACCGCGCGGGTGCGTGCCCCCTAGGACGGGATCGCGATGCGCCCCTCGACGGCGGCGAGGCCGATGTCCTTGCGGAAGTGCCCGCCCGGCAGCTTGATGCCGGCGAGCGTGGCGTAGGCCTCGTCGCGGGCGGCGGTCAGGTCGGCGCCGGTGCCGACGATGCTGAGCACGCGGCCGCCGGCGGAGACCAGCGATCCGTCGGCGAGCCTGGTGCCGGCGTGGAGGACCCCGTCGGCGTCGGCCCCGGTGATGACGTCGCCCGTGCGCGGACTGGCCGGGTAGTACTCGGCGGCCAGCACCACGGTGACGGCGGCGCCGTCGCGCCAGCGCAGCGGCGGCAGCTCGGCCAGAGTGCCGGTCGCGACCGCGTTCAGCGCCTCCCCGAGCGGCGACTCGAGCAGGGCGAGCACGGCCTGGGTTTCGGGATCGCCGAAGCGGCAGTTGAATTCGACGACGGCCGGGCCATCCTTGCCGATCGCGAGGCCCGCGTAGAGCAGGCCCGAGAAGCCGCATCCGCGGCGGACCATCTCGGCGGCGACGGGCCGGACGACGTCCTCGACGATCGTGTCGACCATGCCTTCGGGCAGCCACGGCAGCGGCGTGTAGGCGCCCATGCCGCCGGTGTTGGGGCCGGTGTCGCCGTCGCCGACGCGCTTGTGGTCCTGCGCGGGCAGCAGCGGCACCACGGCCTCGCCGTCGACGAGGCAGAACAGCGAGACCTCGGGACCGTCGAGGAACGATTCGAGCAGCACCGGGTGCCCGTTCTCGAGGATCTCCGCGGCGTGGTCGCGGGCGGCGGCCCGGTCGGCGGTGACGACGACGCCCTTGCCGGCGGCGAGCCCGTCGTCCTTGACCACCCAGGTGGGTCCGAAGCGGTCGAGCTTCTCGTCGAGCTCGGCCGGAGTGTCGACGACCTCGCTGTTCGCGGTGCGGACCCCGGCGGTCTTCATGACGTCCTTGGCGAAGGCCTTCGAGCCCTCGATGCGGGCGGCCGCGGCGGACGGGCCGAAGCAGGCGATGCCCGCGGCGCGGACGGCGTCGGCGACACCGAGGACGAGCGGAACCTCCGGGCCGATGACCACGAGGTCGACGTTCTGTTCCTTCGCGAGCGCGACGACCTCCTCGGCGGAGGCGGCGTCGACCGGGAACTGCTCGGCGATCCGGCCGATGCCGACGTTGCCGGGGGCTGCCAGCACGGCCGTCACGCCGGGATCGCGGGTCAGGGCCAGGACGAGGGCATGTTCACGGGCACCGGAGCCGATAACGAGTACGCGCACGCAGCACAGGTTACGGGACCGGTCCGGGGCCGCGGACCGACGTATCCGCGCGGCTCTAGCGGGCCGCTCCCGCGCCTCGGTCGTTCCCCTCGACCGGGCACCACACGAGGTCGGCGCGGTCACGGGTCCGGGCGACGGTGCGCGCGTTGGGCAGATCCACCGTGCGGACCCACTCGGCAGCCTGCTCGGCGGTGGATCCGGTGGCCCGATGGCGCCGGATGAGCCGGGCGGCGAGCTCGTCGCCCGGTGCGTCGAGGTAGACGACGAGATCGAGCAGCGGGCGGATCCGCTCCCACCCGCCGTCGCCGAGGAGCAGGTAGTTGCCCTCGGTGACGACGACGCGGGTCTCGGGGGTGATCTCGTGGAACGCGGCGATCGGTTCGTGGAGGCGGCGCGAGTACTCGGGTGCGTGGACGGTCTCCGTGCGGTCGTCGCGGATGCGGCGCAGCAGCGCCGCGAACCCGGCGACGTCGAACGTCTCCGGCGCACCCTTACGGGATCGGGTGCCGTGGGCGTCGAGCCGGTGGTTCGACAGGTGGAAGCCGTCCATCGGCGCGGCCGCGGCGGGTACGCCGGCCTCGCGGAGGAGGTCGACGAGGAGGTCGGCGGCGGTGCTCTTGCCGGCGCCGGGCGGGCCGCAGAGCCCGACCACGCGCCGCTCCCCCGCGACGATGCGCAGGTGCCGGTCGATCAGGTCGGCGACGAGCGCGCGCAGCGGGCCCGTCCGGGGCGGCTGCGGCGACGACATGCGACGAGGATACGAGAGGCGGCGCGCGCGGCGGTCCGCCTATTCTCCCCGGTATGGCTTCCGTGTTCAGCATGATCATCGCCGGCGACCTGCCGGGCCGGTTCGTGTGGCAGGACGACGACGTCGTCGTCTTCCTGACCATCAACCCCGTGAACCAGGGCCACGTGCTCGTGGTGCCGCGTGAGGAGGTGGACCATTGGCAGAGCGTCGACGCCGACGTGTGGGGCAAGGTCGGCGACGTCGCCCGCATCATGGGCCGGGCGGTGTGCTCGGCGTTCGACGCGCCGCGCGCGGGCCTGCTCGTCGCGGGCCTCGAGGTGCCGCACCTGCACCTGCACGTCTTCCCGGCGTACGACCTCGGCGACTTCGACATCAGCAAGGCCGAGAAGGACCCGTCGCCGGAGTCGCTCGACGAGGCGCAGGCGAAGCTGAAGGCCGCGCTACGGGAACTCGGGTACGCGGACAACGTCCCCGACTGACGCGCCGGGACCCGTCGGCACCGGCGCCGACGGGTCGTCGAGGAACTCGGTGAAGTGCGCCCACGACGTGCCGCGGGCGGTGAGGCCGGCGAGCAGCCCCAGGTGACTGCCGGGCACGACCTCGAACCGCACGTGGGGCGAGCCGGGCAGCACCCGGCGGATCGCCTCGACCGCCGGGACGGGCGCAAGCACGTCGTCGCTGCCGCCGAGTGCGAGCACGGGCACGGAGACGTCGGCGAGGTCGATCGTCCGGTCGTCGAAGCGGACCCGGCCCGTGGCGAGATCGTTCGCGACCGTGATACGCATCGCCATCTGATGGAACAGCCTGCCGGGGTAGCCGGGCATGTCGGCCTGGAACCGGTCGATTGCCTCCATCCGGGCGAGGGTGTCGGCGTCGGCGAGGTTGCAGGCGACGAACCACGGCCGGGTCAGTTCGCGTTCGAGGGCGGTGGCCCGGTAGCCGATCTGCACCAGCGGGGCGGGCACGCCGCCGAGCAGGTGGGTCACGGCGGTGAGGGCGGGCTCGCCCACGACGCGTCCGAGGTGGCGGGCCGGCCCCAGGAAGGGGATGCGCCCGTAGTCGATCGGCGTGCCGAACGCGGTGATCGAGCGGATCGGCAGCCCGGGGTGGGCGGCCGCGGTGAGCAGGCACAGGGTCCCGCCGAGGCTCCAGGCACCCAGGTCGACGTCGCGGCCGCCGCACAGTTCGGAGACCCGCGCGATCGCCTCGGGCACGATGTCGTCGACCCAGTGCTCGAAGCCGAGATGCCGGTCGGAACGGTCCATGGTGCCGAAGTCGAGGACGTGGACGCTGCGGCCGGCGTCGACGAGGTGCTGCACGAGGCTCTGCCCGGGCCGCAGGTCGTAGCAGCGTGCGGGCGCGGCGAGCGGGGGCACGAGCAGGACGGGGGCGCCCGCGTCGGGCTCGCCGTATCGGCGCAGGGTACGGTGTGGTCCGTCGGCGACGACGGCGGACGCGGTGGCGTGCCGCGGTTCGATTCCGTCGCCGACGAACAGCGCCCAGGCGTTGCGCAGGGCGCGCTGCGCCGTCCCCGACAGTCCCACGACGTCTCCTTACTCAAAAGTCAGTTACGTCACCGTAGCCGAGGGCCGGATCGTCACTCCACCGGCATCCGCGGGATGAGCACCCGGAACGTGGAACCGGCGCCCACGGCCGACTCCACCTCCACGCGGCCGCCGTGGGCCGCCACCAGCGCCGCGACGATCGACAGCCCGAGACCGCTGCCGCCCGACGATCGGGTGCGCGACGCGTCGGCGCGATAGAACCGCTCGAAGACCCGGGCGCTGTCGGCCTCGCTCAGGCCGGGGCCGGTGTCGAGGACCTCGAGCACCGCATCGGGTCCGATCGTGCCCACCCGTACGGTGATGCGGGCGTCGGCCGGGGTATGGGTGAGGGCGTTGGTGACGAGATTGCCGAGGACCTGCCGCAGCCGCGCGTCGTCGCCGAGCACCTCCGGGGTACCGGGACCGTCGAACACCTCGAGCCCGACGGCCCGCGCCGGCGCGACGGCCCGCGCATCGTGCACGGCGTCGGCGGCCAGGGCCAGCAGGTCCACCGGCTTCCGCTCGAGCGGCCGCTGCGCGTCGAGGCGGGCCAGCATGAGCAGATCTTCGACGAGGACCCCCATGCGCCGGGACTCGCTCTCGATGCGGTCCATCAGCATCGCGGTGTCGCTGCTCGCGCCGTGGCGGTAGAGCTCGGCAAATCCACGGATCGTGGTGAGCGGGGTGCGCAGCTCGTGGCTGGCGTCGGCGACGAACCGTCGCATCTTCTCCTCGGATCTGCGCGCGGATTCCTCCGACGCCGCCGTCGCCGCGAACGCCGCCTGGATCTGGCTGAGCATGGCGTTGAGCGCCACCGACAGCCGGCCGATCTCGGTGCGCGGATCCCGTTCGGGGACCCGCCGGTGCAGATCCCCGCCCGCGATCGCCACGGCGGTGCGTTCGACTTCCACCAGGGGCCGCAGGCTGCGCCGCACCACGAAGTAGCCGGCCACCCCGAGAACGAGCAGCACCGCGGCGCCGATGCCGACCTGCAGCACGACGAGCCGATCCACGGTCTCCTCGATCGAGGTCAGGGTGACCCCGACGGTGGTCACGATGCCCGCGGCACTGCGGGTCGACACCACCCGCCAGCGCACATCGGAACCGTCGACGGAACCCACGGTCACCGGCTCCCGCGCCGGCTCGCCGGGCAACGCCGGCGACGTGGACTCGTCGTTGACGACGAACCGCTCCACCCCGTCGGGGCCGACGACCCGCACATAGAACGGGCTCGGCGGGCGATTCGAACTCGGGGCGTCCGGCGGCGGCAGCTCGCGGCCGGCGCCGGGCGGCTTGGCCCACGTCTGCGCCGCGGTGTGCAGATCCTGATCGGTGCGGGCGAGGAGCGAACCCTGCAACGCGGACGTCACCGCCACCCCGGACGCCAGCAGTCCCAGCCCCGACAACGACACCAGCGCCGCGACCAGCGCCCACCGCAGCGGCAGCGCCCGCATGCGGCTCACTCGCGGGGTTCCCGCATGACGTACCCGACCCCGCGCAGGGTGTGGATCAGCGGCTTGTCACCGGTGTCGACCTTGCGGCGGAGGTAGGAGACGTACGACTCCACGACGCCGACCTCCCCGCCGAAGTCGTAGCTCCACACGTGGTCGAGGATCCGCGGCTTGCTGAGCACCGTGCCCGCGTTGACCATGAAGTACCGCAGCAGGGTGAATTCGGTGGGTGAGAGCGACACCGGCCTGCCGGCCTTCCACACCTCGTGGGTGTCGTCGTCGAGTTCGATGTCGGCGAAGGCGATGCGGGACGAGCGTTCGTCCTCGGACACCTTGCCGGCCCGCCGCAGGATCACCCGCAGCCGGGCGATGACCTCCTCGAGGCTGAACGGCTTGGTGACGTAGTCGTCCGCCCCCAGGGTCAGGCCGGACACCTTGTCCTCCACGGCGTCCTTCGCCGTCAGGAACAACACCGGCGCGTCCGAACCGTCGGCCCGGAGCCGGCGCAGCATCCCGAACCCGTCCATCCCGGGCATCATGACGTCGAGGATCACCGCGTCCGGCCGGAAGGCCCGGGCCCGGTCGAGTCCCTTGGCGCCGTTTCCCGCCGTCTCGACCTCGAAGCCCTGGAACTTCAGGCTCACCGAGAGCAGTTCGACGATGCTCGGCTCGTCGTCGACGATCAGGATCCGCGCTTCGGGGGTCTTGTCGGTCACGGCGTCGATTCTCCCGGAGCGCTCTGGCATGCGGCTGCGAGAATCCTGGGAACTTCCTGTATGCCGGCCCTGCCGAATTCGGGCCATCGGGGTGCGGCGATCGGGGATCATGGACGTGTCCGCACCGGGAGGAGCCGTCGTGTCGCCGAAGTGGGTGCGCCGCGGGGCGGCGTCGGCCGCAGCCGTCGCCGTGTCCCTGATCGCGGCCTGCCCGGCCGCGGCCGCGGAGGAGGTCGAGGTCTCGTTCGGCATCGCGTGCCGGGTGCGGTCGGTGATCGACGTCGACGAG
This sequence comes from Rhodococcus sp. 2H158, assembly GCF_053764755.1. Lineage (NCBI taxonomy): Bacteria > Bacillati > Actinomycetota > Actinomycetes > Mycobacteriales > Nocardiaceae > Rhodococcus > Rhodococcus sp. 2H158. The sequence continues at coordinate 38,161 of NZ_JBSNCE010000021.1, read as the reverse complement.
CTGCTCGGGTCGTCGGCCACGGTGGACGCGCCCGCCCGGGTCCGTCCCGGCGAGCGGTTCACCTACCGCATCCAGACGGCGCCCGTCGCGTACCCCGACTCGAGCCGCGGCGCCACCACCCGCAGCGTCTCCCGTCTGAAGAACGACTTCGCGATTCCCGCCAACGCGACGTTCGTCGACGCCGCCGTCGTGCCCGGCACCGCCTTCAACCTGGACAACGTGCCGCCCGGCGTGCTGCGGGTGAACGAGGACGGTGTCCCCGACCCAGCGGGCACGATCCTGCGCCTGTCCGGAAACAACGAGGTCATCGGCAACAGCCCCACGTCCGGTGCCGACGGCGAGGCCGGGATCCGGGCGCCGAAGACGCAGCTGCAGCTCGACGGCTCCCCCAGCCCCGTCGGCGACAGCTGGTTCCGGCTGCCGGCGGTGGAGGTGACCATGATCGCGGGCGACGCGGGCGTGATCACGCCGATGCTCCGCACCGCCGGTGCCGCGGGCCTGGTCGACAACGACGCCAACTACAACACCTCGCTCACCCAGGCCACGTTCCTCGGCACCAACCAGTGGGGACCGACACGCTGCTCGCCGCGGGACACCATGACCGGTCCGCTCAACGCCGGCGCCGGCCCGCTGGCGACCATCACGATCTCCGACACCGCCGAGGTGCCCGCCACGGTCACCGTCGACGCCCCGGACGTGGTCGACGACGGGACGGTCGTCACGCTCACGGCGACGGTGTCACCGGACGTCGACGGCGGCACGATCCTGTTCCGGGACGGCGGCACCGACCTGGGTCCGCCGGTGGCGGTCGTCGACGGCCGCGCCACCACCGAGCACCGCGTCTCCGGCGCCGGGAGCCACACGATCACGGCGGTCTACTCGGGCGCGCCCGGCGCGGCGGGCGCGACATCCGAACCCGTCGCCGTGACGGTTCCCGGATCCGAGAGCACACCCGGCTGGTGGATCGCAGCCGGGATCGGGGTGATCGCCGGCGCGCTGGCCGTCGCCCTCGTCGCCCGGCGCAGGAGGCGCTGATCCGGCGTAACACGCCCCGCACGTCCACCACCTTGTCGGCGCGTGATGCTATTACGGGACGAAGACAGCCACCGCGAAGGAGGTCCCGTCCATGATGTGCCGGGCGTGCCGATCCGATCTCGACCACTGTCACGGCACCCTCGTCGTGCACGCGACGGCGCCCGTGGAATGCACCGAACCCGACTGCTTCGACACCTCCCGTGTGCGGCACATGCTGGTGGTCGACTGCTCCGACCTCGCCCGCGGCTGCGGATGCACCGAGACGTACGCGCGGGTCGGCACGCTCCGCGTCTCCTGACGGCCTTCGGTAACGGCTCGTCCCGCCGAGCCGGACTGTTGTGCCGGTTACAGTGACAGGCATGAGTCTGGCGTCCGCGCTCGCGTTCCCCGTCCGCCTCGGATTCGCCGCAGCGGACTCGGCCCTGGGCGTGGCGGAGGGCGCGATCGCCACCGTCCGCCTGGCGGTCTCCCCCCAGACGTACGCGGGGTTGAGCGCGGTCGGCGTGGCGAATCCGCGGGGCCCGCTCGGGCTGCTGCAACAGGTCTCCGTGCTCGCCGCCGACGACCGTCCTCTCGGCCAGGCGCTGCGGCCCGACGGACCGCTGGACCGCCTGCTCGCCCCCGGCGGGCCGGTGGACCGGCTGACCGCCCCCGGCGGCCCCCTCGACCGCCTCCTCGAGCCGGGCGGCGCCCTCGACCGCGTCACCGCCCCCGGCGGTCCGCTCGAGAAGATCCTCGCCGAGGACGGGGCCCTGGACCGCCTGCTGTCGAACGGCGGCCTCCTCGACCGTCTCACGGCACCCAGCGGCCCGCTCGAGCGCCTGCTCGCCGAGAGCGGGCCCGTCGAACGCCTCACCGCCCCCGGCGGCATCGTCGACATCGCCCTCCAGCCCGGCGGCCTGCTCGAGCGGGCCCTCGAGCAAGGTGGAGTGCTGGACACCCTCCTCGCCGAACAGGGCGCCCTCGAGCGCCTCCTCGCCAAGGGCGGTCCGCTCGATCAGATCGTGTCGCTGTCCGAGACGCTGGCGCAGCTCACCCCCAGCATCCAGCGGATGAGCACCAGCATCGACGTGCTGCAGGAGACCGTCGAACTGCTCCGCGGGGCGGTGGGCCCGCTGGGCGACCTCGCGGGCAAGCTGCCCGGTCGGTGGCTGCGCAGCAACTCGGGTGGCGCGGGCAACAGCGGCAGGCACGAACTGCAGCCACCGGACTGATCCGGTCACTCCTGCAGGTCCGTGACGGCCCGGAAGGAGCCGTCCATGTGGAACGGGGTGGACTCGTGCTCGTGCGCGATCCGCCACGACCCCTCGACGCGGCGTAGACCGAACGTGACGCGGAACCACATGTCGAACCGCGGCCCACCGTGCTGGGTCGCTCCCAGCCGCGACAGCGCGTGGCAGAACGCGACGTCGCCGGCCGCCTCGACGTGCAGATCCCGCACTTCGCAGTCGAGAGGGCCGTCGAACCCCGCGAACCACGACGCCCAGGCCTGCGGGTCGGGAGCGGTCTTGCGCAGCGGCGGCGCCAGATCGAACACCGTCGCACCGGGGACGTAGCACGCGGCGAGCCGATCGACGTCCTTGGCGTTGCGGGCCGCGGTGTGTTCCTCGATCAGCGCGCGGATCTGTTCGTCGGCCGGGGCCTCGTCCACCTCGAGGACGGCGAGGATGTTGCCCGCCGGGTCCCGGAACCAGGCGATCGGCGGGCCCACCCGACGGAAGATGCCCTTGCCGTCGACACCCTCGTAGCGCTCGAACCGGATTCCGCGCGCGGCGAGTTCGTCCACCGCCTTCTCGATGTCGCGGACCGGAAAGTTGAGGATCGTGTAGGTGGCCGGGGCGTGGTCCTCCTTCGGATAGATCAACGTGTCGCGGCCGCCGTCGAGGTGCAGGTGGAGCATTCCGTGCTCCTCGGACACGGAGACGCCGAGGACGTCGCCGTAGAACTTCGCGGCCGCGGCAACGTCGTCGACGGCGAAGCCGGAAAATGCTGGGGAACGGTCGAACATGGTGCTCACTCCTCCGCTGCGAACGATGCTGCACCTGTTCCGACCGCCGAGCGACGGCAAACTCATCGGCCGGGCGGTGACCTTCTTCCCTGACGCGGATCCGGACGCCGGGGCTAGCGTGGAAGACGGTCCTGCCCGAGGGAGGTCGCCATGACACCCACCACGACCCGCCCGCGCGCCCCGATCGCCGCCCGGCGATTCGGGTATCTCGTCGCGGTGCTCCTCAACGCGGCGGTGCTGTACGCCGCCAACGTGTGGCCGGGCTGGCAGGCCGTGCCGTTCCTCACCGACGGCACCCGGTCGGTCATCGGCTTCGTCAATGCCTCGATCCTGGCGAGCCTGGTCGCCAATCTCCTGTACTTCCTGCGGGATCCCGTCTGGTTCAAGGCGCTGGGAGACGTGGTCACCACCGCGGTCGCGCTGCTGGCGCTGCTGCAGATCTGGCAGGTGTTCCCGTTCGACTTCGGCGACGCCTCGTTCGACTGGCCGCTCGTGGTGCGCATCGCGCTGGGCCTGGGAATCGTGGGCAGCGTCATCGGAATCGTCGCCGCGTTCGTCACCTTCGTCCGCAGCGTGGCGGGCCACCCGTCCACCCGCGAGATCCGGCACCACTGAACGGCGCCCCGAGCCGGCAATTTCCCCGCAATCCGGAGGTCAGCATGGAAGAGCGTTACGACTACGACGTGATCGTCATCGGGGCCGGACCCGGTGGGCTCACGGCCGCGGCGTATCTGGCGGCGGCCGGGCGCCGGGTCCGGGTGGCCGACGCCCGCAACCAGCCGGGTGGGCACATGTCTGCCTTCACCCACGACGGCTACGAGTTCGACATCGGGCTGCATTACACCTCCGAGGCGCCGGTGCGACACGCACTCGGACCGTTGGGTGTGGACGTGACGTTCCGGGAGTTCGATCCCGCAGGAATGTTCCGGCTGCTGAACGGCGACCGCGAACTGGCGGTCCCGAAGGGCATGGACGCCTTCAAAGCCACCCTGTACGAGGCATTTCCGGCAGAGCGTCACACGATCGACGAATTCCTCACCACCGTCGAGCTGCTCACCGAGGAGCTGGGACGGATCGCGGAGCGGCCACACCTGCGTGAGCTGCCACAGCTGCCATGGCGGCTACGCGGCCTGCTGCGCTACGGACGCGCGACCGCCGGTGGCTACCTGCGCCATCTGCACGCCTCCCCGCAACTCACCACCGCACTTCTCGGCTGGACGACCGGCAGTCTGGCCGTGGCGCCGTCGCGGCTGTCGCTGCCGGTGGCGGCCCGGATGATCCACACCTATCTCGAGGGCCTGTCGTACCCGCAAGGCGGATCGCGGGTCGTCTCGGAGGGCCTGGCAGAGGTGGTGCGCGGCCACGGTGGCGACGTACTGCTCGGCACGGAGGTGAGCCGGGTTCTCGTCGACGACGGCAAAGTTCGCGGCGTACGAACACAGGACGCATCGCTCGACACCGTTCCGGGGCCCGGACGCGAGATTTTCGCCCCCGCGGTCGTGTCGGCGGTCGACATTCAGCAGACCTACCTGTCGCTGCTGCCGCCGGATTGTGTGCCTCCCCGGCTCCTCCGGCGGGTACGCAGTTACGAACTGGCCCTGCCGCTCGCCGTCGTCTATCTGATTCTCGACCGGGACCTCGCCGCCGAGGGCTATCCGAACGCGACCCGTCTCGTCACCGACACGGACGACTTCGATGCGGAGTACGCCGCGCTCCGCGCGGGTGAGCTTCCCCCGTCCACGTCCGCCGGCCTGTGGATCGCGAGCCTCGCCGACCCGGAGAACCCCCGGCTGTGCGCGCCCGGGCAGACCAATGTTCAGCTGATCGGCCCGGCCCCGGCACAGCACACCTGGTGGGGAATAACACCGGGAAGCGGTTCGACAGCGCGCTACGACGCGAGACGACGCGAGCTTCGCGACCGGCTCGTGAGGTCGGCCGAACGCACGGTTCCCGGCCTGGCCGACGCCATCGTCCACGAGGAGACGGGGACACCCGTCACCGACGAGCGCTTCATGCGCTGCACCGGCGGCGTGTCGTACGGCCCGGCGTTCACCCCGAGCCAGACGTTCACCCGCCTCGGCGCGACGGGACCGGTCGAGGGCCTGTTCCACGCCGGTGCGGGGGTGCGACCGTCGCACGGGCTGGTCGGCACCCTGTTCGGTGGGGTGGCCGCCGCAGCGGCGGTCGCGGGAGTATCCGTCGACGACCTGCGGGACGCCGCAGCAGCCGGATGCGGCGCGGCCGCGGCCGGTACCCCCACCTGACCGGGTCACGGGACGGCGTCCCGCCGCGCCACACGACTCGGACGGCATGACGACGGCCGTCCGGCGAGGCTTGCCTGGTACCACCCCCGGCACCGCACTAGCGTTGGAACCATGCCCGTTCCCGAACTGCTCGCCGGCCGCTACGAGTTGCGCGGCCTGCTCGGCTGCGGCGGCATGGGCGAGATCCACGACGGCTGGGACACGCGGCTGGGGCGGCCCGTCGCGGTGAAGGTGCTGCGCGGCGAGTTCGGCCGCCAGCCCGATGTGCGCCGGCGCTTCGAAGCCGAGGCGCGAGCCGCGGCGAACCTCACCGATCCGCACATCGTCGCGGTGCACGACAGCGGCGAGGACGCCGGAGTTCCCTACATCGTGATGGAACGCCTGCCCGGCCGCACCCTTGCCGACGAGATCGCCCTCGGCCCGATGCCGGAGGACCGGGTGCGCGCGATACTGATCGCCGTGGTGGCTGCGGTCGCCGCGGCGCACGACGCCGGGATCCTCCACCGCGACATCAAACCCGGCAACATCCTCTTCACCGAGACCGGAACGGTGAAGGTGACCGACTTCGGTATCGCCAAGAGCGCCGGCGAGGACTACACCCGCACCGGCGAGCTCGTCGGCACCGTCGCCTACCTGAGCCCCGATCGGCTCGCCGGCACACCGGCGAGCGTGACCGACGATCTGTACGCCGTCGGGGCTGTGGGATACGAGGCGCTCAGCGGGCGAAAGCCTTACGAGTACGACAACCTGCTGGCCCTGGCGCGGGCGATCACGCAGGGGCCGCCGCCGCCGCTGGCCGCCGCGCGACCGGACGTCGACCCCGCACTCGTGGCCGTGATCGAGCGTGCGATGGCACGCGAACCGGGGCACCGCTTCGGCAGCGCCCGGGACATGCTCGCCGCACTGCGGGAACCGCACCTGGCCACACTGCGGGAACCGCACGTCGCTGCACTGCGGGAACCGCACCGCGCCGATCCGGTGACCGAGGTGATCCACGCGCCGACCCGGGGGTTCACCGTTGCCGGGCCGCCCGTGTCGGCGCCCGTCCCGACGCTGTCGACGTTTGACGCGGTCCCGGCGCCCGACTCCGGTCGCCGCCGGATCCTGCTCGCAATCGGCCTCACCGCCGCGGCGGTGGTCGCCCTCCTCCTGCTGGCCTGGGGTCAGGGCGGCGACACACCGCCGGTCGCCACGCCGGGGACGAGCAGCGTTCCCGCCACCGCCCCGACGCCGGTCGGCAGCGTGGGTTCGCCCACCCCCTCGGCCGTGGACACCGGGCCCGTCTTCACCACCGTTCCCGTACCGGCCCCGGCGCCCGCACCGGCGCAACCGCCGGCGGAGGAGAAGCCTCCCAAGCCCGAAAAGCCCAGCAACGGCAACGGCAACGGCGGCGGCGGAAACAACAGCAACAGCGGAAACAACGGGGGCGGCAACAACGGAGGCGGCAACGGCCGCTGACCGTGGGGCGTCGAGACAGGCCCGGCACGGTGCGAGCCGGGACCGCGCGCCGCAAGCGCTCCCGCTTCGAGGCGGGAGCGCTTGCGGCGTGGGTCGAGCGTGGGTCAGAGCAGGATGCCGAGACCGGCGAGCAGCGTGAACAGCGTTGCAGCGAGGGAACCGAGAACCATGTTTACCTCCGTTGTGTCGAGTGACGATCCTTCCGTCCTCGCATGAGCGGGGACGAATGACGCTCCCGCAGCAGCAGCAGGGTGCACCACGGGGGACGTCATCAAGATCATCGAGCGGTACGTTCTAGGTGTTACCCGAGGTTCGTCGTCCCACTCCGTGATGTGCATCACCGACGCCCCCGTCAGCCTCCGAGGATGCGACGCAGCTGCCGGGCCTGACCGACGAGGTGGCCGTCCCCGTCGGTCAGCTCCGCCTCGTCGACGCACAGCATCTCGGTGGCCCACACCGTTCGGTGCCGCAGGTGATACCAACCGTCGGCGGCTGCACGCGACGGGGCGAAATGCGCCGCGAACTCCACCGTCGGAATCGGGACGGGTGCGGACATCGTCGCGAACAACCCCGGCGGCAGCGCATCGAGGAGGATCGCAGCGCGCTCGACCGGAGCGAACTCGACCGCGGACATCAGCCGTATCCACACCTCGAATTCCGGGTCGTCGCCCCGGCCGAAGGGCCGGGCCGCGTTGATCGGCCGGATGTCGAGGTACTGCGAGAACGGCACGAAGTCGACCGGGATCTCCAGGGGCGGCAGCGTCACGGGATCCGTGCCGCCGAAATCGCTTCCCGTGCGCGGCCAGGTCGTTGCACCCACCGTCCGGGCGAGCCGGACGAGGGCGGTGACCGAGTCCGGCATCGATGCGCGGGCGCTCACGGTCCGGCCGCCGCGGACGTCGTCGACCGCGACGTCGACGGGGCCGGGCTGCACAGGGCCGGTGAAGTGCGCCGAGACGGCGAGCGGCGTTGCGCCGGTTTCCACAGCGGCCGCGCGGATCAGGGCCGCGACGACGAGTCCGCCGTGCACGCCACCGAATCCCAGCCAGCTGGAATCGAATTCGATCGGAAAGGGGGCGGGGGCGAGATTGGTCATGCCAGGACCTTCACTTCCGGTGTGGACGGGCGGGGGTTCATGCCTCCGGCGGCGAGGGCGGCGACGACGGCAACCGCCGCGATCGTCCACCAGGAGAATCGGAAGGCGGACACTGCATCGTCACCGGCCCCGAGGATCGCGACGAGCACACTGATCCCGAGCACGGTGCCGAGCTGCCGGCTCATGGTGACGATCGCGCTGCCGGTGGCGGTGCGTGTCGGGGGCAGCTGCGCCGTGGCGGCCGAGAGGATGGTCGGCAAGGCCAGCCCCACGCCGACGCCGCCGATCAGCCAGCCGGGAAGCAGCGCGGTCGCATACTCCGGCTCCGGCCCCACCGTCGCGAGGACCAGGCCGGCGCCTGCGCCCCACAGCACGCATCCCGCTGCGGCGATCGCGCCTGGGGTGAAACGTCGCGCGAGCACCTGCCCGACTGCGGCGAAGAGCGGCACCATCAGCGGTCCGGGAGCCACGGCCAGACCCGTCCGCAGCGCGGAGTATCCCCAGACCTGTTGCACCCAGAGCACATTGGCGAGGAGCCCGGCCGCGAACGTCGCGCTGAAGATCAGGGCGGTCACGTTCGACCAGGAGAAGGAGCGCACCGCAAGCAGACTCGGCTCGATCAGCGGCGCGGGGTGCCGGGCGTTGACGTGCGCGAACAGCAGCAGGGCCCCGGCGGCGACGACGAACGCGGCGAGGACGCGGACGTCGGCCCAGCCCCACTCCGGCCCCTGGACGAGTCCGAGCGCGAGTGCACCGATGCCCAGCGTCAGCAGAGCGGCGCCGGCCAGGTCGAGACGGGCGCCGGAATCGACCGGGCGGATGTCCGGCACGACGCGCCGCGCGACGGCGAGGAGCAGGATCCCGATCGGGACGTTGATCAGGAACGCCCAGCGCCACGAGACCTCGACCAGGAGCCCGCCGACCACCGGGCCGAACGCCGCCGCCGCAGCACCCGTGGCCGCCCAGATCCGCACGGCACCGGCACGTCGCGCCTCCGGCACTGCGCTCACGAGCAGCCCCAGGCTGGCCGGCGTCAGCGCCGCGGCTCCGACGGCCTGGAACAGCCGGCAGACGACGAGCACCCACAGCGACGGACTCAGCGCACATGCCGCGCTCGCGGCGGTGAACAGCCCGAGGCCGACGAGGAAGCCGCGCCGGCGGCCGATGCGGTCGGCCCAGCGACCGAGCGGGACCAGCAGCGCCGCGTACACGATCGCGTAGCCGCTGAGCACCCAGCTGAGCTCTCCCAGCGAGCTGCCGGGGTAGCTGGTCCCGATGTCGCCCAGCGCGACGTTGAGGACGAACAGATCGAGGCTCGCGACGAAGGGCGCCCCCGAGAGGACTGCGAGGAGCGGGCCGATCCGGACCGACACCTGACTTTGGCTTTCCATAGTCAGAGAGGTTAGAAGCTGACTATGGCCTTGGCAAGTCAGATAGGATGAGTGCATGCATGCGGCACGGTTGGACGGCTTCCTCGCCGATCGCGACGCCTGGCAGGCCTCCCAGTGCTCGATCGCCAAGGCGATGGACGTGGTGGGGACCCGCTCGGCGATGTTGATCCTGCGCGAGGCCTACTACGGCACCACCCGGTTCGACGACTTCGCGCGCCGCGTCGGCATCACCGAGGCCGTCGCGGCCGCACGCCTGCGCGAACTGACCGCCGAGGGCCTGTTCGAGCGCCGGCCCTACAAGAAACCCGGGCAGCGGACACGGTACGAGTACATCCTCACTGAGAAGGGCCGCGACCTGCTGCCTGCGGTGCTCGCGCTGATGCAGTGGGGCGACAAGTATCTTCAGGGCGAGCGCGGCGGCCCCCTCGGCCTGTCCGACGACGCCACCGGCGACCCCGTGCGCGTCGAGGTCCGCAGCGCCGAACGTGAAGTCCCCCTCGAGGAATTGCGCCTGACGCCGAACTTCACCGAGGAGCAGGCCCGGCGCGCGATGCGTCGCACCGACCCCGCAAACCGGTGACTCGCCGTCGCGCGCTCTGCGACAATCGCATCGGTCGATGCGTTTCCACGAGCGTGCCGGGGGTGGTCACGGTGACGGAGATCCCGGAAGACGGTGCCGGGCCCGATCTGACCCGGGTGCCGACCGACTCCCTTCTCGCGGAGCTCCGCCGGCGGATCGAGTCGTCGCCGGCCCCCTCCGCGGCGGCAACGCCCGGGTGGAACGAGGGCACCCCGCCCCCGAACACGCCCCTGCAGGTGTTCGAGGTCTCCGAGGGCGACGAGACCGAGCTGCGCGCGTCACCGATCCACCCGGACAGCGAGACCTGAGCTGATCCGCGCGGTCGGCGGCCGGCCGCAGCGAATTGCCGTCGCGGCTGACCGGGAAGCGCGCGGGGCCTCGGCGCCACAACGGTGACGTGCCCTGCAAGGTCCTGTCGGTGCCGTCAGCCCCAAGCCACAAACCGGCAGGGTCCTGCTCTGCCCGGTCGCGATGTCACGGAGTCAACGCCCGACAATCGTCGAGCTGAGCGGGGGGCTGGCCACCGCCCCGTTCCCGGCTGTCGTCCTGGATCACCGTGCCGACGTACCGATTCGTGAACGGGATCTTGTCGGCCTCCACGGTCCCCTGCAGCACGATCTTGCCGTTGACCCGGGCTGTGTACAGGTCTCCCTCGGCCCGCAGCTCGATCACTGCGCCTTCGGGAAACCTCGACGTGGACGCGTACTGCGGAGTCCCCGCCACGGGGGTGAACCCGTTCGGGTTGGCAGGATCTTCGTGGTACAACGCCATGATGCTGTCGGTGAACGCGAACTGCACACCGGTGTCGACACCGGGATTGGCGCGCACCACCGGACCGATCGACGAGTGCTCCGGCTCGCGTCCGTTCCAGCGGACCACACACCGCATCACCTGCGTCTCGCTCGGCATCGGCTCACTCCAGAACGCAAGACTCAGCGGAGTCGAAGGAGTCCCCCGGCCGTCGAGATGACCGTTCACGATCTTCAGTGTTCCTCCACCCCAGGTGATCCAGTTCGGGCCGAGCGGGCCGTCCGGGCGATCGAAGTCGTCGGCCGCACGCAGCACCAAGGGAGTCGCCGGAGCCGGTGCGCGGTAGTTGTCCTCGCCCCTCTCGTCGGCGGTGTCTACGACCGGCGAGGCCGCGATCCTCGGAATCGGAGCGAATTCGGGCCCGGCAGGGCGGGCATGTGGGTCCGCGGTACCCGGATCCGCGTCAGCGAGAGGTGCCAGTCCGGTTGCGAGGGCGAGCGACCCACACACGATGCCGAGCCGCACGGCGCCTTTTCGGACGGACGTGAGAATACGAGCGTTCGGTTCGGGAAGCACGCCGGGAATTTTAGGGCCCGAAAGCACATATGACAGTGATGCTCGTCACGACCACCTCCCTCCAGGCCGCGGCGGGCCGATGCCCCCAGCGCCCATATGCACCCGTCAGAGGCATACGTGGTGTCAGTAGTGGGGACCCGTTAGCGGTCCCGTTTCCGGGAGTCGAACGGCCGCTCAACGGCGGAGCTCTGCGCCCAGCCGTGCGGCCTGACGCGTGAGGTGGTCGCGTTCGGGGAGGTTGGGCGCTGATCGGGCCGCTTCGGTGTAGAGCCGTGCTGCGGTCACCAGGTCACCGGCACGCTCGTGGAGGTACGCCGCGGCGGCGGCGTGGCGGGGCAGGGCGGGGTCGAGCCCCGCCAGGGCGGCCAGACCGGCCCGCGGGCCGTCGGCCTCGCCGACCGCGACGGCGCGGTTGAGGCGGGCCACCGGGTTGTCGGTGAGCCGCACCAACTCGTCGTACCACTCGACGATCTGCACCCAGTCGGTCTCCTCGGCCGTGCGAGCATCGGCGTGGAGCGCGGCGATGGCGGCCTGGGCCTGGAACTCCCCCAGTCGGTCGCGGGCGAGAGCTGCCTGGAGCACGTCGACGCCCTCGGCGATCAGGCGGGTGTCCCACAGGCTGCGATCCTGCTCGGCCAGCGGCACGAGGCTGCCGTCGGTACGGGTCCGCGCCGGGCGCCGTGCGTGGTGGAGCAGCATGAGCGCGAGCAGGCCCGCCACCTCCTCATGCTCGATCATGGCCGCCAGTTGGCGGGTGAGCCGGATCGCCTCGAGGGCGAGGTCGACGTCGCCGGAGTAGCCCTCGTTGAAGACGAGGTAGAGCACGCGCAGCACCGTGGCGACGTCACCGGGCCGGTCGAACCGGACGCCCGAGACGGTCCGCTTGGCCCGGCTGATGCGCTGGGCCATGGTTGCCTCGGGCACAAGGTAGGCCTGCGCGATCTGTCGCGTGGTCAGACCGCCGACCGCGCGCAGTGTCAGCGCGACCGCCGAGGCCGGCGTCAGGGACGGGTGCGCGCACAGAAAGTACAGCGCAAGCGTGTCGTCCACTGCCTCGGCCGGGCCGGGCCCGGGCTCGACCTCGACGAGCACCTCGCGCCGCCGCCGGGAGGACTCGGCTCGGGTGGCGTCGAGGAACCTGCGCCAGGCCACGGCGACCAACCAGCCCTTCGGGTCCCGCGGTGGATCGTCCGGCCACACGCGCACCGCTTCGACCAGGGCGTCCTGCACGGCGTCCTCGGCCGCCGCGAAGTCGGCTCCGCGGCGGACGAGGATCCCGATCACAGTGGGGGTGAGAGTCCGCAGCAGGGTCTCATCCACCGTGCCTCACTCCGTGACGGTCGGAGGCGCGGACAGGAACGGGCGCACCTCGAGCCACTCGTGAATCGGCTTCCCACCCGCCCCCGGAGCCGCAGACAGCTCGCCGGCCAGCTCCAGCGCCCGCTCGTAGCTGTCGACGTCGATCACCATCCAGCCGGCGATCAGATCCTTGGTCTCCGCGAACGGGCCGTCGGTGACCGGAGGCCGCCCCTCGCCGTCGTACCGGACGAACGTGCCCTCCGGGGACAGCGCCTGCGCGTCGACGAACTCGCCGGTGCCCTCGAGCCGAGCGGCGAAGTCGTTCATGTACTGCATGTGGGCGGAGATCTCCTCCGGCGTCCACTGGTCCATCGGCACGTCGTTGACCGGTGCCGGCGCGCCACGGTAGTGCTTGAGCAGCAGGTACTTGGCCATCGTGTTCTCCTTGATGCGGTACAGCCCATTGTGGCCGTGTTCACCTCAGGGACGGAGCCGTGCTCGGGATCTCGACATCCCACCGCGACATTTCCCGGCGATCCTCCTGACACCGCGCACTCTGCGGCGCCACGGGAGCCGCGTCGCGCCGGCGTCGAGCGAGGGAATGTGGGCAAGAACGAGAACAGGGCCGGCTCCCGTTCCCGGAACCGGCCCCTGACCTGCCGTGCAGCGTTTCCGCTGGTGGAGCCCCCTGTCAGGATTGAACTGACGACCGCTCGCTTACAAGGCGAGTGCTCTACCACTGAGCTAAGGAGGCAGTCGAGCGGCCCCATCATATCGGTAGCGCCCGCTCCACATGCGACCGCCCGGGTTCGTTACGGTGGATCCATGGCTGCTGTTACCGCGCGCATCGCCGGACACCGGACGGACGGGAGCACGTAACGGTGGGGACGCTGGCAACCGCCTTCGGGAAGCTCGTCCTCGACCGTCGCGCCACCCTCGACACCATCACCGAGGCGCCGGCGCCGCTGCAGCCGATCGACCTGACCGACGACGCGACGGTCGCCGAGGCGCTCGACGTCGCCGTCCGCGTCGGCGAGGTGCTGCTGGCCGCGGGCACGGGCGCGATCGACACATCCGAGCAGGTGCGTTTCGTCGCCGCGACGTACGGCCTGGCCCAGTGCGACGTGGACGTCACCTACAACTCGATCGTGCTCTCGGCGTACCGGGGGCCGACCATGCCGCCGGCGAGCACGATGCGCGTCGTGCAGTACCGGTCGATGGACTTCACGCGGCTCGCCGCCGTAGACCGGCTGACCCGGCGCATCCGACGGGAGGCGATCTCGCCGGCACAGGCCCGCGAGGATCTGCTGGCGATCACGACGGCGCCGCACCCGTATCACCGCTGGGTGGCGACATTCGCGTGGGCGGCGATGGCCGCGTCGATCTCGGTCCTGCTCGGTGGTGGCGCGCTCGTGGCGGTGATGGCGTTCGCGTCGACGGCCGTCATCGACCGGACGAACCGCGTCCTCAACGGCATGGGCCTGCCGTTCTTCTTCCAGCACGTCGTCGGCGGCATCATCGCCGCGACGCCCGCGATCCTGTTGTTCAACCTGCGCGAACCGTTGGGTGTCGACGTGCCACCGGGCCTGATCATCGCGGCCGGCGTGACGGTGCTGCTGTCGGGACTGTCGCTGGTCGGTTCGGTGCAGGACGCGATCACCGGGGCACCGATCACCGCGTCGGCGCGGTTCTTCGAGCTGGTGATGATGACCGGCGGGATCATCGCCGGCGTGGCGACGGCGCTGAAGGTGATGGAGGCGCTCGGCGCGGAGCTGCCGGTGATCAGCAACGATGCGCTGCCGACGGCGACCGCGCTGCCGGTGAAGGTGCTCGCCGGTGCGGCGTCGGCGTTGTTCTACGCGCTGGCGTGCTACGCCGAGCGACGGGCGCTGACGGCCGCCGCGCTCGGCGGTGCGGTGGGCAGCCTCGTGTTCTTGATGTCGATGGAGTTCGCGGTGGGTCCGATCATCTCGTCGGCGACCGCCGCGACGGTGGTCGGCTTCGCCGGTGGCTTGATGGCGCGACGTGCGCTGACCCCGCCCCTGGTGGTGGCGGTCGCCGGCATCACCCCGTTGCTGCCGGGTCTGTCGTTGTACCGGGGCCTGTATGCGGTGATCGGCAGCGAACTGCTGCTCGGGCTGACCGCGCTGTTCTCGGCGTTCGGCATCGGGTGCGCGCTGGCTGCAGGGGTGACGCTCGGCGAGTGGCTGGCCCGCACGGTCCGGCATCCGCGGAGCGTGCTGCGGGCGGGGTCGCTTCGCCGGCCGCAGTTGCGCCGTGTCCGGCGGGTGCGTCCGTACCGGGGCTCGAAACGCCACGAGAGTCACTCCGCGGGTGGTGCACCCACGGTGTGACTCTCGGTCGACGCGGTTACCGCGGCAGGTCAGGCGCCCGCGTTGCGGGCCTTCTCGTCTGCCTCCATGGCGTCACGCAGGCTCTTCGGCCGCATGTCGGTCCAGTTCTTCTCCACGTACTCGACGCATGCTGCACGCGACTCCTCCCCGAACACCACGCGCCACCCCTGCGGCACCTCGGAGAAAGTCGGCCACAGCGAGTACTGCTCCTCGTCGTTCATGAGGACGTAGAAGCGGCCGTCTTCGTCGTCAAAAGGATTCGTGCTCATCTCGCCTCACTTGTCGCATAGGTGTGCTGCTTTCGTACCCTAGCAAGCGCCGGGGTCCGGTCATGACCCGCTGGTAGTTTTCCGTCGCGCCGCTCGAGGACGGATCCGAGAATCTCCCCGGACCGGATCGCCACGTTGGACAGCAGCGACGCCGTCAGCCCGTGGGTCTTCTCGGTGCCGCCCTGCAGATAGATCCCGGCACGGACGTCGCCGGCGGTGGGCAGGCGGTAGTCCCGGGCGACCGTGCGCAGCGGCGACGACGCGGAAGCGAGGGCGCCGAGCAGCGGCGGCAGCGGCGCGGGCTCGAACCCGGTGGCGAGGACGACGGCGTCGCACATCAGGGTGTCGGTGAGTCCGTCGATCGTGCTGCGCACGTCCACCTCGATTCCGGTGGTCGTCTCGGTGACCGCGGCGATCTCGGAGGCGCGCCGCATGAACAGCCGCCGCCGTCCGCTGACGCGTTCGCGGTACTCGGCCGCGTACAGCGCGGTGATCAGGTCGGGGTCGACGACGGAGTAGTTGGTGCCGCGGTGCAGGGCGAGCAGTCGTTCACGCTCGGCCTCGGGTGCGGCGTGCAGTTCGTCGACAGTGGCCGGGTCGAAGATGCGGTTGGCGTACGGACTGTCGTCGGCGGGGCTGTAGCCGAAGCGGGCGAAGACGTTGTGCACTTCGGCCCGCGGATAGTGGCTGTGCAGGTACTGCACCACCTCGGCGGCGCTCTGGCCAGCTCCGACGACGACGAACCGCTGGTGCACGGGCGCGGGCAGCTCGGCTAGATGGAACAGGAATCGGTGGTTGTGGAAGCAGCGCGCGGTCTCGGTGGCCCACGCGGGGATGCGGGGCCGCAACCCCACGCCGACGACGACGTTCCGGGCGTGCACGACGGTGCCGTCGGCGGTGTGGACGGCGAGGCGGTCGGCGATGCCTGCCTCGTCGTGCACGGCCTCGACCGCGGTGACCTCGGTGCCGTAGCGCACGTCGGCGTCGACGCGGCCGGCCGCCCACTGCAGGTAGTCCTGGAATTCGTGCCGCGTCGGGAAGAACGTCTGGTGGTTGACGAAGTCGACGAGCCGGCCCCGGTCGTACAGGTAGGCGAAGAAGGTGTAGGGACTCGTGGGGTTGCGGAAGGTGACCAGATCCTTCGGGAAGGCGATCTGCATGGTGGTGCCCTCGAGGAGCATGCCGGGATGCCACGCGAAGGCGGGTTGCCGATCGAAGAACCGTGCCCGCACGGGATCGTGCGGGGCGTCGGCATTGTGTTCTTCGACGGCGATCGCCAAAGCGAGATTGGCGGGCCCGAATCCGATCCCGACGAGGTCGAGGAGTTCCGGTGGTTCGCCGTCCGGCGACGGCGAGTCACCGCTGTCATTGCAGGATCGGTCGGTCATTGGTCGCTCTTCCGTGCTCTGGGGCCGCAGCCGCGGATGGATCGATCGCACAAGAAGATAGCTCAGGCTATCCTTGGTTTGGTTAGCCTACCAATCATTGCAGTCGGCTGGGGAAGCTGCGCTGCGCCCTCCCCGCCCGGCTCCGGCCCGCTCTAGCTGCGCTCCTCCGCCCGCGCGAACAGGTCGCCCTTGCGGATCTTGCCGGTGGCGGTCATGGGCAGCGCAGCCACGAGTTCGACGCTCGGCACCTTGTAACCGGCCATGTTCTCCCGCGCCCACGCCTCGAGCCCCTCGGCCGTGACGGCCGCGCCGGAGACCGGCTGGACGAACGCGAACGCGACCTGTCCCCTGTCCGGGTCGGACTTGGGGACCACCGCGACCGTCGCGACGTCCGGATGCATGCGCAGCAGCGCCTCGACCTCGGCGGGGAAGACGCTCATGCCGTTGGTCTTGATCATCTCCTTGTTGCGGGCGAGGTAGTGCAGCGCGCCCCGCTCGTCGAACCGGCCGACGTCACCGGTGCGCAGCCAGGCGCCCTGGAACGAGTCCGCGGTGGCCTCGGCGTTGCGGTAGTACCCGGTCGTCACCGAGGGGCTCCGCACGATGATCTGCCCGGTCGCGCCGACCGGCACCGGAGCGCCCGTCTCGTCGACGATCAGGATGTCGGTGCCCGGCACCGGCAGGCCGCAGAACACGGGCTCGCTCTCGAGGTCGAAGTCGCCGTCCTGGAAGCCGAGGGTGAAGGTGTCGGCGGTGTTCGTCTCGGTCATGCCGTAGCTCGCCTCCCGCAGGGTGTGGCCGGTCGCGTCGCGCCACCGCCGGCGGATCGCCGGATCCAGCTTCAGCACGAACGACACCGCCATGGCGTTGTCGAGGCTGGCGGCGCGGCTGCCGGCGAAGCCGGGCGCGTCCATCAGCTCCACGTAGTTGTCGACGGTGCCGACCGTGCTGGTGACGCCGTGCCGCTCGACGAGGGCCGGCGCGGCGTCCGCGTCCCACCGGGTCATCAGCACGACGGTGCCGCCGTTGACGAGGGGATTGAGGATGCCGAAGACCTCGCCGGCGATCCAGAACATGGGCAGGTAGTTGAGCACCACCGTCGTCTCCCCCACCCGGCGGCCGCCGCCGACGGTGGCCGCGGCGGCGGTGTAGACCATGTGCCACTGGGTGTGCTCACAGCCCTTCGGCATGCCGGTGGTGCCACCGGTGTAGTTCAGCGCGGCGAGCGCGTCCGGATCGGTCGCGACGGCGGGTGCGCGGGGGCTGTCGACGATGCCCGCCCAGTCGCCGACGGCGGGATCGGCGACCGGGAAGGGCGGTGGCACCTCCCCCGGCGCCACACCGGCGAGCATGTCGCCGAGGGCGGTGACGGCGACGTGCCGCACAGGGGTGCGCGGCCGGACCGCTTCCACGAGCGGGAGCAGTTCGGGCTGCGTGAGCAGGATCGTGACGCCGGCGTCGGCGAGCTCGTGGGCGAGTTCGTGCTCGCGCAGCATCGGGTTCACGGGCACATGGACGGCGCCGATCTTGAGGATCCCGAGCATCGCGACGTGGAACTGCGGGCAGTTGCCGAGGTGGACACCGACGCGGTCGCCGGCCCGGGCGCCGCGGGCGAGCAGCCAGCCGGCGAAGCGGTCGGAGAGGTCGTCGTACTCGGCATAGCCGACGGTGCGACCGTAGAACTCGATCGCGGGTGCGTGGGGACGCACGCTCGCCCAGTGCCGCAGGTAGTCCACGAGCCCGCGACCCTCGATCGGGTACTCCACCGTGCGCGGCACCTCCGGCGGCCAATGGGCCTCCTGCACCCGCCGGATCTCGGCGAGCGCGGCCTCGAGCGCATCGGAATCGGTGGGGACCGTGTCGAGCTGGCGTGTCATGTCGACCTTCCGTTTCTCGGGGCATCCGGCGACGGCCGGGGTGATCCCGGTCACCCGCCATGTATAGTTGAATCCGGTGTCGGATTCAACTGCCCGGGATTCTCTCGAAGAGTCCGAATCACCGCACCGCAGTAGACGTTCCGCTGCCGAAAGGAATACGCATGGCGTCCGTGAACAAGCAGGTCCGATTGGCGCGACGACCGGTCGGCCGCCCCGACGAGTCCACCTGGGACACCACCACCGCACCCGTTCCGCGGCCCGCCGACGGCGAGTTCACCGTCCGCGTCGAGTATGTCTCCCTCGACCCCGCCATGCGGGGGTGGCTGAACGACGTCCGTTCGTACATCCCGCCGGTCGCGATCGGCGAGATCATGCGCGCCCATGCCGTCGGCCGGGTACACGAATCCCGGCACGACGACTACAAGGAGGGGCAACTCGTCTCGGGACACTTCGGGGTGTGCGACTACGCGGTCTCCGACGGTAGCGGCGTCGTCCCGGTCGACGAATCCCTCGCAGCCCCGCCGGTGTGGCTGGGTGCCCTCGGATTCCCCGGCATGACAGCATATTTCGGGCTCGTCGACGTCGGGCGGATGAAGCCGGGCGACACCGTGCTCGTCTCGGGCGCCGCCGGGGCCGTCGGCAGCATCGCCGGGCAGATCGCCAAACTGAGCGGATGTCGCGTCATCGGCATCGCCGGCGGGCCCGACAAGTGCGCGTGGCTCACCGACGAACTGGGCTTCGACGCCGCCATCGACTACAAGGCCGGTTCCGTGGGCCGAGCGCTGCACGCCGCCGCGCCGGACGGGATCGACATCTACTTCGACAACGTCGGCGGTGAGACGCTCGACTCGGCGCTCGCCGTGCTGCGCAAGAATGCGCGAGTCGTGTTGTGCGGTGCCATCTCCGGCTACAACGCGACCGACCCGCAGCCGGGGCCGTCACGCTACCTGTCCCTGCTGGTGAACCGGGCCTCCATGGCCGGGTTCATCGTCTTCGACTACCTCGACCGCTTCCCCGAGGGCATGGCCGCGGTGTCGCAGTGGATCCGCCGCGGCGAACTGGTCACCCGCGAGCAGGTCGAGAGCGGCGGCGCCGAGGCCTTCGGGCGCACGCTCAACATGCTGTTCGACGGCGCGAACACCGGCAAGCTCGTGCTGAAGATGACCGCCGACGCCTGAGGGCTCGCGCGGGGTGGCCGGGCGTCGGACCCGCCACCCCGCGACCGGCCGCCAGCGATCAGTTTCTCGAACCGGTAGACCGTGTAGGAGGTGCGGATGACCGGCTGCATCCCGGTCCAGACCGTCATCGTCGACGGCGGGCACTCGCGCGACGAGGAGCGCGGCTGGGCAACACGTCAGGAGAGCACTTCGGCCAACCGCAGGATGTTGCGCGCCCGCTCGGCCACGGGAAGGTCGACGAATTCGCCTCCTGGTAGGCGCAGAGCGGCGCCGTTCGCGTGGTCGAATGCCGCGACGACCTCTCGTGCCCACCGCAACTCTTCTTCGCGGGGACTGAATTCGGCGTGGATGGCCGGCAGTTGGCGAGGGTGGATCGCGGATTTGCCGAAGAATCCGAGCGAACGGCTCGCCCGAGCCTGGCGGCGCAGTCCGTCGGTGTCGTCGAGGTGCGGATACACGCTGTCGATGGGAGGTTCGATTCCCGCCGCGCGGGAGGCAATGACCAGGTGGGATCGCACGTAGTGCAGGGCGGTGTCGCCATTGTCGGTTCCGAGGTCCTTCTGCAGGTCGATTCCGCCGAGGGCGAGATGCTCGACAGTCGGCTCGGCGGCGATCGCGATCGCGTTCGCCACACCTTTGGCGCTTTCGATCGCACAGATCAGTGGCGTGCCGGGCGCCTTGTCGGCCACCCAGCGAACGTCCTCGACCGACTCCACCTTGGGGATGCGGATGCCGCGGGCCACGGCTGCGACGGCCGCCAGGTCAGCCTTCGCCAGTCCAGTTCCGGCGGCATTGATTCGCACCCAGGCGGGGTGGGCGGCGAGAACGGTGGCGACGTTCGTGCGTGCGGCCGATTTGCAGTCCAGTGGCACCGCGTCCTCGAGGTCGAGGATGACCGCGTCTGCGCCGGCGCCGAAGACTTTGGCGAGCAGCTTTTCGTTGTGTCCGGGTGCGAACAGATAACTTCGCTCCATTACAACCTATCCTTTGCTTTCAGTGCGTCGAGGAGGGCGGCCGAGTGTCCTCGTGGTCCCAGGGTCGTGGGGTGGTGGTGGCGTCGACGACTCGTGGCCGAGCGGGCGACCGGCGCCGGCGCGGGCCTGCCGTGCTGGTGGCCGGGAATGCGTGGTTATCTCACCGAGTAGATTGCGGCGAGGTCGGTGATGCGTCGGGCGCGGGCCAGCCGCGGCAGATCACTGCCGGCGCTGACGTGTTCTCCGTGCTCGCCGAGTGTGTCGATGACCTCTCGCGCCCACAGGATGTCCGCGTCGGTCGGTGAGAGAACCCGATTGACGACCGTGGCGTGTTCGCTGTGCATGCACAGACGTCCGGTCAGTCCCATCTCCGCCGCGTGCTCGGTGTCCTCGACGAGCGTGGTTCCCTCGAGCCCGATCGTCGGTCCGTCGATCGGGCTGGGCAGGGCGGCGGCGCGGCTGGCGATCACCAGTTGGCTTCGCGCATAAACCATCGCCAGGAAGGTGGCATGGGCCCCGGTGTCGCGGCGGAAATCTCCACTGCCGAACGCGAGCCGGAAGGTCGCGGGGGCACGAGCGATGTCCTGCACCGCGGCCATGCCCAGGGCGGTTTCCACCAGCGCGATGATCCGGGTGCCCGGCGGCAGATGTTCGGCCGTGGCCTCGATCTGATGCGGGGTTTCGGTCTTGGCCAGCATCACCCCGTCGACGCCCTCCAGGCCGGACAGGAACGCGACATCGTCGGCCCAGAAGGGGGTGGTGGTGTCGTTGATCCGGACCCAGGCATGAGCGCCGTCGCTCAACCAGGTCGCCAGTGCCTCTCGTGCCCGCGATTTCTGGGCTGGCACGACGGCATCTTCGAGGTCGACTATCACCGCATCGGCGGCGGACAACGCGGCCGGGGTGAACGACTCCGGCCGGTTGGCCGGCACAAGAAGCCATGATCGGGCATACGCGGCGTCGATCGGTTCGGAACGGATGATCGGGGTGTGCACGGCGTGGGACTCCTCAGCAGAATGGGACGGGGTTCGGGGCGGATTCATCGATTCGCGAGGGTGTCGGATTCTCGGGCACGGTCGGTCGGCAGCAGGTGGTGACCGCACGGTCGAGTGCCGGCTCGGATGGTGCCGGTGTCAACAAGTTCTGCAACGGCGTCGAGGTCGGCTGCAGCGTCCGGGTGCGGGCGGCTGCCTTGTGCTCCGGAGGCACCGCGTCTTCCCGGTCGAGGATCACCGCGTCCGCACCCGAGACCTTGCCGAGAAGCCTGTCGTTGTGTCCGGAGGCGAACCGATCGCTTCCATCCACTACAGCACCCCCTTTCCTCGCAGTTCGGCGATGCGGTCGGGGTCCAGGGCGAGCCATTCCCGGTAGACGCGGTCGTTGTCCTGGCCGAGGCGGCGGCCGGGGAACCGGATGGCGCCGGGTGTGCGCAGCATGCGGAGCACGAGGTTCTGCATCTTCAGTGGGCCGAGGTCCTCGTCGTCGACGGTGGTGATGGACTCGCGGGCGACGACATGCGGGTCGTTCATCAGTTGCTCGACGTCGTAGATGGGTGCGAGGGCGGCACCGGCCCGTTCGAACTCGGCCGTGACCTCGTGGAGAGGGCGGGCGGCGACCCATTTCGCCACGGCGTCGTCGAGGAGGTCGCCGTTCCTGCTCCGGTCCCCCGCCGAGCGGAACCACGGTTCGTCCACGATGTCCGGTCGACCGACCAGGCGCATGACTCGCTCGGCGACGGAGGTGGCGCTGGCGGAGACGGCGACCCACCGGCCGTCACTGGTGCGGTAGGTGTTGCGGGGAGCGTTGTTCGGGGAACGATTACCCTGACGGCCGGCGACCGTGCCGAGTTGGTCGAAGGCGCTCGGGCCGGGTCCGAGGATCCCGACGAGCGGCTCGAGCAGGGAGAGGTCGATGACCTGGCCTCGGCCGTGTCCCTCGGGGCTGTCGCGGTGATACAGCGCGGTCACCACCCCGAACGCGCCGGTGATACCCGCGACGCCGTCCGCGAGACCGAACGGGGGCAGCGTCGGGGGGCCGTCTTCCGCACCGGTCTGGTGCGCGAAGCCGCTCATCGCCTCCGCCAAGGTGCCGAATGCCCGCCGCTCCGCATAGGGTCCGGACTGCCCGAATCCGGTGACCCGCAACGTGATCAGTCCCCGGTTCAGGCACTGCAACCGGTCCGGGCCGAGCCCCCACTTCTCGAGCACACCGGGACGGAAGTTCTCCACCAGCACGTCGGCGTCGACCAGGAGATCACGCAGAATCTGTTGGCCCTCAGGGGTACTCAAATTGAGAGTGATGCACTTCTTGTTCCGCGCGATGACCTTCCACCACAATCCGTGCCCGTCCTTGTTCACCCCGTGCGTCCGGGCGGGGTCGCCCATAGGGTGTTCGACCTTGATCACCTCGGCGCCGAAGTCGCCGAGGAGCATGGCGGTGATCGGGGCGGCGTACACGGTGCTGATGTCGACGACGCGGATCCCGTGCAACGGGCCCCGGACGTGCTGCGCCGTGTCGGCGGTGTCGGTGGAACCCGTGGTGGGGTGGGAGGTTGTCGCATCCTCGTCTACGTGCTGAGTCATCGGTACTCCTCGGCGGGGTTCGGGGCGGGAGGGTGCGGTGCGCTCAGAAGGGGATGTGTCCGAGCGCGACGCCGACTACCAGCATCGACAGCGACACCGCCGCGGCTCGCCACAGCACCTTCTTGTGGTGGTCGGCGAGGGAGACGCCGGCGAGGGTGACCAGCAGCAGGATGGCCGGCACCAGCGGGCTCTGCATGTGGAACGTCTGCCCGGTGATGGAGGCACGGGCCATCTCCACCGGCGCGATTCCGTAGGTGGACGCGGTCTCGGACAGCACCGGCAGGATGCCGAAGTAGAAGGCGTCGTTGCTCATGAAGAAGGTGAACGGCAGGCTCAGGATGCCGACGATCACGGCCAGGTGCGGTCCCAGCGAGGGCGGGATGATCTCGAGCAGCCACTGGGCCATCGCCTCGACCATGCCGGTGCCCTGGAACACGCCCGTGAGGACGGCCGCCGCGAACACCATCGCCACCACCGACACGATGCTCGACGAGTGCCGGGTGATGGCCTCCTGCTGGTCCTTGACGCGGGGGAAGTTCACGGCCAGGGCAATCGCGGCCGCGACCATGAACAACACCGGGATCGGCAGCACATCCATCACCAGCACCACCAGCAGGCCGGCGGTGAGGGCACCGTTGAACCACAACAGCTTCGGGCGCAAAGTGGGACGTTGCGGATCGAGACCGTCGACAAGGCCCTCGCCGCGGTCACCGGCACCACCGGATACGCCGGGCCCGTCCCCGCTACCGCCGCCGGTGACGCGGCCCCGACCGCCGACCCCGACCCCGACGCCGGCGCCCGCGAGCAGGGGCTCGGAGGTGAGGACCAGCTTGCCGATCCGACGGCGTTCGGTCAGCCCGAGGTGCGCGGCGAACAGCAGCACCACGACGAGACCGACGATCATCGACGGCACCATCGGCACGAACACGTCGGACGGTGAGATGTTGAGCGCAGACGCGGCCCGCACCGTGGGCCCGCCCCAGGGGATGATGTTCAGCGCGCCGTTCGCGAGACCGGCGACCACGGTGAGGACCACCGGGCTGACCTTCAGTTTCAGATAGAGCGGCAGCAGCGCGGAGGTGACGATGATGAACGTCGTCGACCCGTCCCCGTCGAGGGACACCACCATTGCGAGGACCGCGGTGCCCAGGACCAGACGCATCGGGTCGTCCCGGACGAGCCGCAGGATCAGCCTCACCAGCGGATCGAACAACCCGACGTCGATCATGATCCCGAAGAAGATGATCGCGAAGAACAACAGGGCGGCCGTCGGTGCGAGCGCCTGGAGTCCGTCGGTGATCATGTCGCCGATCCCCAGGCCGGCACCCGCCGCGACGCCGAAGGCGACCGGGACGGAGATCAGTCCGACGACGGGGGTGGCCCGTTTGGTCATGATCAGGAACATGAACACCCCGACCATCAGAAAGCCGAGTACTACCAGCATTGCCACTCCTCGTCCGGACTTCTTGGGATCACGTTGTGGTCGCGATGACTTGAAGTGTCGACCGTGCCGTCGCTCACAGTCACGCTTGCGTTCGTAGAGGACGATGTGTTCGTTGAGGAGGTTCTGGTCATTGTGGTGGCAGCAGTCTTCACCGCTCACCGCGTCGGCGGCGGGCCGAAGCACCGCCGGGTTCACCAACCCGTTCCAGGCGGGAACAGTGGTTCTTCCGCTCTGTCCGGGCAATAAGCATGAAGTCCGACGTGCGGCGGCCCGCTGGGTACGGGTCGGTGGAGGCGTATCCGACGGGCCGAGTTCTCTCGATTTCGGAAGCCGCAGACGCTGCATTCGACGGGGTTGACGAGCCGGTTGCACCCCTCGGTGCGAGCTGGGGCCCTCCCCTTGCGGGGATGGCGATGCCGGTGACGAACGACGGTCCCGCAGCTCCCCGGGCGGTCCGGTGAGTCATCTACGAACTACACGAAGTTCCGAAGGGCTCGCGCGGGCGGCCGCGCGCCGGCCGGGCCACCCCGCAACCGGCCGAGCTCGATCAGTTCTCGAACCGGTAGACCGCGTAGGCGGTGCGGATGACCGGCTGCGCGACGTTGCGGACCCGCACGCCGCCCGGGGTGGTGCCGCGCTCGCACCCGGCGTGCGCGTGCCCGTGCACGGCCAGGTCGAGGTGGAACTCGTCGACCGGTTCGCCGAGCAGATACGACCCGAGGAACGGGTAGATCTCGGCGGGTTCGCCGCGCAGGGTGTCGCTGATCGGCGAGTAGTGCAGCAGCCCGACGCGGACGTCGGCACCGTCGAGCTCCGCGACGGCGCTGCGGAACCTGTCGGCCAGTTCCACGGTGTGCCCGGCGAACTGCTTCATCTCCGGCTCACCGAACGCGCTCGCGCACTTGCCCGCGAAACCCCCGCCGAATCCCTTGGTCCCCGCCACGCCGAGCCGCGCCCCGTCCACCTCGAGGACGACCGACTCACCCTCGAGCATGACGATGCCCCGGTCGCGGAGCAGTTCGGTGATCTCGTCCGCGGCGTCGCTGTGGTAGTCGTGATTGCCGAGCACGCCGACGACGGGCACCGGCAGGTCGCCGAACTCGTCGGCGACGACGCGCGCCTCGTCGACGGTGCCGTGCCGGGTGAGATCACCGGCGAGCAGCAGCACGTCGGCATGCTCGTGCAGGTGTTCGAGGGCGGGCCGCAGATGGCCGCGGGCGTCCTCGGCCAGGTGTACGTCGCCGACGGCGGCAATCCTCATCGCAGTTCCTCCACCGAGGTTCCGGGGTCGCGCGAGTCGACCACGTGCACGTCGTTGTGGACGGTGACGTCCGGTAGCTGTTCCTGCACCACCACGGTCAGCGCGTCGCGGCGCGCGGCGCTGGCGACCTCGCCGGTCAGGTACACGTCTGCGCCGCGGATCGTGACGCGCACGCCCTGTTCGGCGGTGCGGGGATCCTCGGCCAGGGCGCGGTGCAGGTGCGCCACCACATACTGCGGGTGATCCTGCTCCGGGTGTTCGTGACTCATCGCGGGACCTCCGAGCCGGGTTCGATGATGCCCAGGTCCGCGAGCAGGCCGAGGAAGGCGCGGGCGTACGGCGACGCCGCCGTGGCGGTGGCCACCTGGCCCCAGTCCACCTGCTCGCGCAGGGCGCGGGCGATGCGCAGCAGCGGCGCGAAGTCGCAGCGGTGCGCGTCGAGCACGTTGAGCTTGTCGCTCATCAGGTCGGTGCCGCTGATCACCGGCGCCGCGGTCGGGCCGATGCGCATCCACTGGGCGCGGGCGAGCATCGAATCGTCGACGTCCCGGTCGTTGGGGCGGAAGATCAGGTCCACGAGATGCTCCCCCTCGTAGACCTTGCTCAGCCAGTTCTCGGGCGGATCGACGGGACGCATGCCGGCGGCGACGAGCGCCTCCCGCGCGGCGTCCACGTCCCGGGGGCGGACGAACAGGTCCACGTCGTGGTCGGACGCGGGCCCGCCGCGCGCGTACACCGCGCAGCCACCGCCGACCGCGAACCGCACCCCGGCTTCGTTGAGGGTGTTCGCCGCCTTGGTCAGCACCTGCAGCAGCTGGGTCTCCTTGACCGACTCGTCCGGCGAACCCGCGACGTCGACCGTCGCGGCGTCGGGGCTGTGGGGCTGTGCGTTGGTCATGGGTGGCGGGTACCCGCGCGCCGACGGCTCACACCTGACCGGGCACTCGTCCCGTCACGAAGCCGAACCGCTCGGCGAGCTCGAGGCGGGTGGTGTCGGCGTCGGTGTGCAGCACGCCGGCGATGCCGATCCGCGCCGCCCCGTCGAGGTTCTGCTGCAGGTCGTCGACCATCACGGCCTGCTCGGGAGCCACCCCCAGCCGCTCGCACGCGAGGGCGTAGATGCGGCGCGACGGCTTGCGGATGCCGATCTCGGCGGAGATCACCACCTCGTCCGCGAGCGCGGCCAGGTCGAAGCCGGCATAGCAGTCCCGGCCGAAGGCGTTGGACACCAACGCGACCGGCACCCCGGCCGCCCGGAGGTCGTCGACGAGGGCCACCGTCCGGTCGTCGCGCCGCATCCCGGCCTGCATCCGGGCGGCGAGTCCCTCCGCGGTCACGGCCGCCCCGTGGGCGCGCAACCGCTCGGCGAAGCCCTGCTCGAACTCCTCCGCGTCGATGCGCCCCGACTCGTGCTCGGCGAGCAGCCCGCGCGAGATCGGGTCGCCGCCGAGCAGCCGCAGCGGCAGTCCCGGATCGCCGAGCGCCGCGCCGAACTCCTCGAACGCGGCGAACACGCTCGTGGTGATCACTCCGCCGAAGTCGACCAGGACGGCGGTGCGGTCGGAGGTGGGTGCAGCGCGGTTCATTCCGCCCGCCCTTCCGCGCGTCCGGCGCCGACCGCCGCGGCGCGCTCGGTGTGGAACCGCACCATGCCCTCCTGCGCGACGGCGGCGACCAGTCGTCCGGCCGTGT
This sequence comes from Rhodococcus sp. 2H158, assembly GCF_053764755.1. NCBI lineage: Bacteria > Bacillati > Actinomycetota > Actinomycetes > Mycobacteriales > Nocardiaceae > Rhodococcus > Rhodococcus sp. 2H158. Next base: position 10,685 of record NZ_JBSNCE010000021.1, on the reverse strand, counting down.
CGAAGATCTGTCCCTGGATCAGGGCGCGCCCCGATTCGGACGACGGCGACACCTGATCGAACAGCAGCCATTCGTCCACCCGGAACGGCCGCAGGAACCACACGGCGTGATCGAGGGACGCCCCCTGGATCGGCCTGTCGGGATGCGGTAGGACGGCGATGTCGAGCAGCGCCATGTCGCTGCAGTACGTCAGGGCGCAGGCGTGCAGGACCGGGTCGTCGGGCAGGGGGGTGCGGTGCCGTATCCACAGCCGCCGGCGCGACGGCACGTCGGGGGTGGCCTCGTCTGCAGGGAGCCAGCGGCGCTCCCAGTCGTCCCATTCCGGGAAGTCGTACCACGCGGCCCACGGCCGCCCGCTCTCCGCGATCTCTTCCGGTCCGGCCGTCGCCGGCATGGCCGCCTGATGGGTGTACCCGTCGTCGCCGCGGTGGAACGAGGCGGTCAGGGTGAACACCGTCTCGCCGTCCTGGACCGCGGTGACGTACCGGGTGCGGAAGCTGCCGCCGTCCCGCACGGCGTCCACCCGATAGTCGGTGGGGTCGAGCGGCCGGCCGGGGCGCAGGAAGTGCCCGTGCACCGAGTGCACGCCGAACGCGGGCGGCACGGTGCGTGCCGCCGCGGCGAGCGCCTGCCCGGCGACCTGGCCGCCGAAGGTCCGCTCCATCTCGGTCGGCACCGGGTCGGCGCGGAACGTCGCCGGGGCGATTTCGCGCAGGCCCAGAACCTCGTCGATGCTCGGCACGTGTTTCCCTCCTCGGGTCAGGACGACGCGACCCTGCGCATCTCGCGGCGCAGGATCTTCCCGCTGGTGGTCTTGGGCAGCTCGTCCAGGATCTCGACCGACCGCGGGGCCTTGTAGGTGGCCAGCCGGTCGCGGCACCACGCCACCAGCTCGTCCGGGTCGACGTCCTGGTCCGGGCGCAGGCTCACGAATGCAGCGACCGACTCGCCGCGGTAGGAGTCGGGCACGCCGACGACCGCGGCCTCGCGGACCGCCGGATGCCGGTAGAGCACGTCCTCCACCTCGCGGGGCCAGACCTTGAACCCGGAGGCATTGATCATGTCCTTCTTGCGGTCGACCACGTACACCCAACCCTGTGCGTCCATGAAGCCGACGTCACCGGTCAGCAGCCGCCCGCCCGGGATGGATTCGGCGGTGGCCTCGGGCAGGTTCCAGTAGGCGGGGACGACCATGGGACCCTCGACGGCGATCTCCCCGACCTCGCCCGGTCCGAGGTCCTTGCCGTCCTCGTCGACGATGCGCACCATCGCGGTGGGCAGCGGCAGGCCGATCGACAGGGTGCCCGAGTCCGGGTCCACCGGTGCCTCGCGACCGGAGGGCACGACGACACAGGGCGCGCTGGTCTCCGTCAGGCCGTAACCGTTGCGGATGTAGAGGCCGGTCCGCTCGCGGAAGCGCTCGACGATGGCCGGTGGCAGCGGCGCGCCACCGGAGTTGAGGGTCAGGAGCGACTCGAATGCGTCCGACGAGAACGACGGATGCGCCAGCAGCGCCATGTACGCGGTCGACGGGCCGACCATGAACGCGGGCCGCTCCCGCTTCAGGACGTCGAGCACCACCCCGGCGTCGAAGCGGTAGGCCAGCACCAGCGGCCCGGCCAGATCCACCGCGGTGAGCAACTGGACGACCATCCCGGTGATGTGGAACAGCGGCGCGAGAGCGAAGATCGGCGAACCCGCCGGAATCTCGTCGTACAGGCGCAGCAGTACGCAGTTCACGGTGAGGTTCGCGTGGGTGTTGGTGGCACCCTTGGGTAGTCCGCTCGTCCCGGACGTGTAGGAGACGAGCGCGATGTCGTCGGGGACCAGGCCCGGATCGGGGACGGGGCGGCCCGCCCACTCGCGGGCGACCTCGAGCAGGTCGGGGACGCCCGGCGTACGGCGGCGCTCGACGCCCGCGAAGAGCCGCTCGTCGTTCCAGGTCTGCAGGTCCAGTTCGCTCGCGGTCAGCGCGATCGTCACGCCCGCCCCGGCGGCCCGCTCCGCCACCCGGTCCGCCCACGCCTGTTCGCCGCACACGACGGCGACGACGCCGGCGTCGGTCAGGATGTGGTCGAGTTCGTCCTTGTACATCGGGTTCAGCGGCACCACCGCGCCGCCGGCCTTCCACGCGCCGAACAGCGCGAGGACGAACTGCGGCACGTTCTGCAGGTACACGGCCAGCCGGTCGCCCCTGCGGAAGCCGTGTTCGAGCAGGTAGGCCGCCACGCCGTCGGTCAGCTCGTCGACTTCCCGATAGGTCAGCGTCGCACCGAGATACGTGATCGCCGGCCCGTCCGGCGCGGCGGCGACGGCGTCGGCGAACACCTCGAGCGTGGTCCGTCGCCGGACGGGTCCGACCTCGGCCACCCGGGGATCGTACTGGGCCATCCAGGGCCTGTCGTCGTACCAGCTCATCGTGGCGGCACCTGTCCTTTCGTGTGTTGTTGCAGCGCAATCGTTTCGGTCACGAGACCGGCAGGCCGACGAGGTCCGCCAGCCGGGCGCGGTGCCGGGACGGGACGCCGAGCGCGAGCTGATCGGCCTTGGCCCGCTTGAGGTAGAGATGCGCCGGGTACTCCCAGGTCATGCCGAGGCCGCCGTGCAACTGGATGCACTCCTCGGCGGCGTGGACGGCGACGTCGCTGCAGTAGGACTGGGCGACCGCCGCCGCGATCGCGGTGTCGTCGTCGCCGCGTGCGTACGCGTCGGCCGCGTACCGGGCGGCCGACAGCGCCGCGCCCACCTCGAGCCACAGATCGGCGAGCCGGTGCTTGATCGCCTGGTACGAACCGACGGCGCGGCCGAACTGGCGGCGCTCCTTGACGTAGGCGACGGTGGTCTCGAGGCACCACTGGGCCACCCCGAGCTGCTCGGAGGCGAGCAGCACCGCCCCGCACTGCAGCGCCTCGGTCACCGCGGCGGCCGCGTCGCCGCCGTCGACGCGGGTGGAGGCGGCCCCGGCGAACTCGACGTCGGCGATCGGCCGGGTCATGTCCAGCGACAGCACCGGGGTCACCGTGACGCCGGCGGCGTCCGACCGGACGGTGTGCAGTTCGAGGCCGTCCGGCCCCGCGACGGGGACGACGAGCACGTCGGCCTCGTGTGCCCCGGCGACGCTGGTGACCCGTCCGGTCAGGCCGTCGGCCGTGCGACGCACCCCGGTGATCGCGGCGTCCGGCGCCGTCGACAGCGGGACTACGAGGGCGCCGGTCGCGGCGCCCTCCGCGAGGGCCGGCACGGTCCCGGTGTCGCCGGCGCGCAGCAGCGCGACGGTGGCGAGCACCGCGCTCGACAGGTACGGCACCGGCGCGGCGGCCCGGCCGATCTCCTCCATGACGACCGCGGCCTCGCGGGTGCTCGCGCCGGCGCCGCCGAGCGACTCGGGCACCAGCAGCCCCGCCAGCCCGAGTTCGGCGGCGACCGTCTTCCACACGCCCGAGAAGTCGGCGGGCGCGGCGTCGTACGCGGTCACCACGACGGACGGTGGGCAGCGATCGGTGAGCACACGACGGACGCTGTCCCGCAGGGCGTCCTCGGTGTCGGAGTACAGCAGGTCGGTCATCGGGCCAGGTCCTTCCACGGAATGTCCTTGTCCACACGGTGTTCCGGCGGCAGTCCGAGCACCCGCTCGGCGACGACGTTGCGCAGGATCTCCGACGTGCCGCCCTCGATCGAGTTGCCCTTGGCGCGCAGGTACCGGTATCCGGGTTCGCGGCCGGTGAAGTCCACCGCCTCCGGCCGGCGCATGGTCCAGTCGTCGTACCGGAGGCCGTCCTCGCCGTGCAACTCCACCTCGAATCCCGACACGGTCTGGGCGAGGCGGGCGAACGCGAGCTTCATGCCGGAGCCCTCCGGACCGGGCTGGCCCGCGGCGAGCTGCTGGCGCAGGCGTTCGCCGGTCAGCCGGGTCACCTCCGCCTCCACCCACAGCCGCATCAGCTGGTCGTGCCGCGCCGGGTCGCGCAGCTCGGGACGCTCGCGCCACGTCGCGGCGACCTTGCCGATCATGCCGCCCTCGCGGGGCGCACCGGAGCCGATCGCGACGCGTTCGTTGTTGAGGGTGGTCGTGGCGACGCGCCAGCCCTGCCCCTCGTCGCCGAGCCGGTTGGCGTCGGGTACCCGCACGTCGGTGAGGAACACCTCGTTGAACTCGGCCTCGCCGGTGATCTGCCGCAGAGGCCGCACGTCGATGCCCGGATCGCTCATGTCCAGCAGGAAGTACGTCAGGCCGGCGTGCTTGGGCACGCTCGGGTCGGTGCGGGCCACCAGGATCGCCATCTGCGCGTTCTGCGCGCCCGATGTCCACACCTTCTGGCCGTTGACGATCCAGTCGTCGCCGTCGTGGACCGCGCGGGTCGCGACGGCGGCCAGGTCGGAGCCGGCGCCGGGCTCGCTGAACAACTGGCAGTAGATGTGCCGTCCGGTGTAGAGGGGACGCAGGAACCGGCGTTTCTGCTCCTCGGTGCCGAACGCCGCGATGGTGGGCGCGGCCATGCCCAGGCCGATGCCGTTGCGGCCGGCGGCGGGCCGGGGCGCTCCGGCGGCGGCCAGTTCGGCCTCGACCTGCGCCTGGTGGCTTTGCGGCAGGCCGAGTCCGCCGTGACCCGGCGGGAAGTGCACCCAGGCGAGACCCGCGTCGAACCGTGCGCCGAGGAAGTCTTCCGGCCCGGTAGTGCTCGGATCATGCTGGTCCAGAAGGTGTTTCACGCGCCCGGAGAGGTCGCGCGAGGTCGTCTGCTCGTCGGGGGACATCGTCGTCTCCTGCGTTTCGAGGGTGGTGGGGGCGTCAGATGCCGGCTTCGTCGGCGATCTCGCGGGCCTTGTGGACGAGAGCATCGATGCGCGCGACCGTGGGAGTGCCGGCCGCGGCCTTGTTCTGCGGTTCGTCGAGGGCGCGGCGCATCACGCCCTCCGCGATCACCGCAACCTTCCACAGCCCCAGCGCGTGCCAGAACTTCAGCGCCGCCGGGTCGCGGCCCGTCTCGTCCAGGTAGACGGCGGCGAGCTCGGCGCGGCTCGGGAAGCCCTCGAGGGTGGAGGCGGGGAAGTCGCCGCCGGTGTCCTCCCCCGGCTCGGGCCAGTACGCGAACAGCGACCCGACGTCGGCGAGGGGGTCGCCGACGGTGGACAGTTCCCAGTCCAGCGCGGCAACGACGTCACCGCCCTCGTACGAGGTGATGACGTTGCGCAGGTGGAAATCACCATGCACCAAGGCGATTTCGTGCTGTGGCGGCACGGCGGCCAGGAGCCGGCGGGTCAGGTCGTCGAGTTCGGGCAGCTCGCGGGTCTTCGACTTCTCCCACTGGCCGGCCCAGCGGTGCAGCTGCCGCTCCGCATACGGCTTGGGGCGGGTGAGGGCGTCGAGCCCCGTGCGTTCGAGGTCCACGGCATGGATCCGGCCGAGGGTCCGCGCGAGCGACAGCCCGATCCGGCGGCGGCGCTCCGGCGTCAGGGATTCGGCGACGGACATCCGGTCCACCACCTGTCCGTCGACGAACTCCATGAGCACCAGCGGCACGTCACTGAATGCCGGATCGTCGGTGAGCCCGAACACCTTCGGCGTCGGCACGTCGGTGCCCTCGAGCGCGGAGAGGATGCGGGCCTCGCGCGCGACGTCGTGCGCGGACGCCAGTAGGTGCCCGAGCGGCGGTCGCCGCAGCACCCACCGGCGGCCGTCGCCGTCCTGCACCAGGTAGGTCAGGTTCGACTGTCCGAGCCCGATGCGGTCGAAGGTCAGCGGCGCGGTGTGCTCGATGCCGAGGTCGCCGAACCAGCGCAGGATCGCGTCCGGGTCGATGCCGACGGTTTCACGCAGGGGCATGGGCACTCCCGGGCAGGGCGGCGAACGCGGGGGCGCGCCGCTCGAGGTGACTGGCGACGCCCTCGGCGACGTCGGGACCGCGGAAGGCCTCGCGCATCAAGCGGTCCGCGGCGGCGAGCGCGTCCGGGTAGGACCGGTCGGCGTCGTCGCGCAGCTGCTTCTTGATCGTCGCCATCGACCGCGGCGAGCAGTGCGCGGCGAGGTCGGTCGCGTAGGCGACGGCGGCGTCGACGACGTCGCCGCTGGTGACGAGATGGTCGAGCAGGCCGATCCGGTGGGCCTCGTCCGCGTCGACCGTACGGCTCGACAGGAGCAGGTCCGTGGCGCGGCTGTGGCCCACGACGCGGGGCAGCAGCCAGCTGATGCCGTACTCGGCGATGAGCCCGCGGCGCGCGAACGCGGTGGTGAACCGGGCGGTGGCGTCGCCGAAGCGGACGTCGCAGTAGAGGGCCTCGACCAGGCCGAGTCCCGCGACGGGTCCGCGGATCGCGGCGACGAGCGGTGTGTGGACCCGCAGCGGGAAGTCGCGCGGGCGCGGCCGCATCAGGTCATCGTCCGACGCGTCGGCGACGTGGCGCAGGTCGTCGAGGTCGGCGCCGGAGCAGAATCCGCGGCCGGCACCGGTGACGACGACGGCCCGCACCTGCGGGTCGTCGTCGGCCTCGGCGAGCAGGTCGAAGTAGCGGTCCTCGAGGGCGTTGCTCCAGGCGTTGAGCTTGGCCGGCCGGTTGAGGGTGAGCAGGGCGACGGGTCCGCGCCGCTCGGTCAGGACCAGGTCGTCGGTGGTGGCCACGCCGCGGGTCGCCGCGGCGGGTGCGTCGGTCATCCGGGTGCTCCTTCACAGCAGGGAGTCACGTAACTTGACGTCAGATTCAAGTTGCTGAGCGCTTGCATAGTTTGCGCCCGAGGCGGTGTGATGTCAATCGCTCGGACCATCCGATGTGACCGGGGACAGGCGGCCCGGGCCACGGCCGGCGCGGGTTCGACGGGGCTTGCCCGATCCCCGAGTCCCGGGTCGCCGGCGGGTGGAAGACCCGGTCAGGGCTCGACGGTGCCTGGGGCGCGTGGACGGTGCCCCGAATGTCCCGGCGGTCCGGCACGGCGCGTACCGATCGGTGCGCGAGACGAGTAAGCATGAAGGATCCGCACCGAATTCGCACGAGCAGAGAGGGCGCGATGGCTCAGGTGAATGCCGCGAGCGAGCCGATCGGCCTCGACGCAGCGCGCGTCACCGCGTGGTTCGTCGAGCACCTCCCGGACGTCGCACCACCGTTGCACTTCGAACTGATCACCGGAGGCCGGTCCAACCTCACCTACCGGGTCCGTGACGAGGCGGGGACGCGATGGGTCCTGCGCCGGCCGCCGACCGGGGAGTTGCTCTCCTCCGCCCACGACGTCGTGCGGGAGTGGCGCATCCTCGACCTGCTCGCCGGCAGTCCGGTGCCGGTGCCGCCGGTGCTGGCCTGCTGCACCGACCACTCGGTGACGGGGGCGGACTTCTACGTCATGAAACACGTCGACGGCATCGTCCTCGACGATGCCGAGACGGTCGCCGCGATCCCCCGGCCGAACCGACCGGCCGCCTCCCGCAGCATCGTGGACACCCTCGCGGTGATCCACGCGGTGGACACCACGACCGGACCGCTGGCGCAACTGCGCAGACCGGGCAGCTACCTCGAGCGCCAGTTGCGGCGCTGGAGCCGTCAGCTCACCGCCGGCGGTGTCGGTCCCGGGCCCGTGTGGGACGTCCACGAGCTCCTGACCCGGAAGCTGCCCGCCGAACGGTGGACCGGATTGGTGCACGGCGATTTCCGGCCGGGCAATCTGCTGATCGGGACCGACGGGCAGGTGCGGGCGGTTCTGGACTGGGAGCTGTGGACCATCGGCGACGTCATGGCCGACCTCGGGTGGCTCACCGCCACCTGGGCGTCGGCCGACGTGATCGGCTGGGCGCCCGATCCCGCCGACGGCTTCCTCGACGTCGACACGGTCGTCTCCCGCTACGCCGACACGACCGGGCGTGACCTCGACGACTTGCGCTATCACCAGGCCTTCGCGCTGTGGAAGCTCGCAGCCATCGCGGAGGGTGTGGCGGCGAGGTTCCGCGCCGGCGCGATGGGCGATCAGGAGGTCGACATCGACGCCCTCGCACACCGTCCGGCGCAGCTGGCCGAGATGGCCCGCGAGGTGCTCACGAGGCGAGGGCCGGGCTGACGCGACGCGCGTGCGGGCGGTGCGGAAGCCCGATCCGGGTCCGTGTCCGGACGATCGGCCTCACCCGGATCGCCGGGGGCGGTGGCGCAGCAACTGGGTGAGGCGATGCGCCTGCCGGAGCAGCAGTTCCCCGAGTTCGGGACGGCGGTCGTCGCGGAAACGGCTCTCCACCCCGGTGATGCTCAGCGCCCAGGCCGGTGCGTCCCGGTGGTCGAAGACGGCGGCCCCCATCCCCCAGCTTCCCTCTACGAGCAGGGCGGGATTGGTGGAGTAGCCGGCCAGGCGCGTCGCGGCGATCCGTTCCTCGACGGCCTGCCGGCTGTGGTCGAGCCCCCACCCGGCGGTCAGATCGGTGCGGGACAGGTACTCGTCGATGTCGCGGTCGGACAGGTGGGACAGGATGACGAGCCCCGCGGAGGCGACACCCAGGGGCAGCCGGATCCCGACGTGGAGGACGTGGGAGCGCAGCGGGAAGCTGCCCTCCTCGCTGGCGAGGCACACGGTCTCGTCCCCGCGCCGGGCGGACAGGAAGGCGCTCTCGCCGGTCTCCCGTGCGAGGTCGCGCAGGATGTCGCGGGCGAGGTCGGTGATGTCGTAGCGGCCGGCCGCCAGCGAACCGAGCAGGTACAGCTCGGGACCCAGCGACCATCGACCGGTCTTCGGGTCGCGGTCGACGAGTCCCTCGTCGGTGAGCGAGGTCAGCAGGCGGTGCGCCGTCGGGCGCGCGAGGTTCGTCGCCCGGGCCAGATCCGAGGTCGACGAGCCGGTGGGCTCGTGCCCGGCGATCGCGCGCAGCAGCGCGCTGACGCGGCCGATCACGTGCGGTCTCTGCGCCTCCTCCATGACACGAGAATACGTCCACTCAGTGAACGCCGTAGAAATCGGCGTTCCGATGGGCGAGCAATCTCGAATACGCCGCTCGCAAGGCCTTGAAATCGGCAAACACAGAGCATGTAGTGGTACTCGACCGATGCGTCATCGTCCATTGAATGAACGCATCCTGCACCGGGGTCCGGAGGGACCGAAGTCTCGAGAAGGGGTCTGTGATGGGAACGAAAGTGTTCGACACGCCCGCGGCCGCCGTCGCGGACGTGTCCGACGGCGCGACGATCGCCGTCGGCGGGTTCGGATTGTGCGGCATCCCCGACGCCTTGATCCGCGCGCTGGTCGAGTCCGCCGTCGGCGATCTCGAGGTGTTCTCCAACAACTGCGGCGTCGACGACCACGGCCTGGGCCTGCTGCTGAACGCGCGGCAGATCCGCCGGGTCACCGCCTCCTACGTCGGGGAGAACAAGGAGTTCGCCCGCCAGTATCTCGCCGGTGAGCTCGAGGTCGAGCTCACCCCGCAGGGCACCCTCGCCGAGCGGCTGCGCGCCGGCGGCGCCGGCATCCCCGCGTTCTTCACCCCGGCGGGTGTCGGCACCCCCGTCGCGGACGGCGGACTGCCGTGGCGGTACCACGTCGACGGCTCGGTGGCCGTGGCCTCCCCGCCGAAGGAGACCCGGGCCTTCGGCGACAAGCGGTACGTGATGGAGGAGGGCATCACCGCCGACTTCGCGCTGGTGCACGCGGTCAAGGGCGACACCGCCGGCAACCTGATCTTCGACAAGACGGCGATGAACTTCAACCCGCTGGCCGCGATGGCCGGGAAGGTCACGATCGCGCAGGTCGAGGAACTCGTCGAGCCCGGTGAGCTCGATCCCGCGCAGGTGCACCTGCCGGGAATCTTCGTGCAGCGCATCGTCGAAACCGGTCCGCAGGACAAGCGGATCGAGAAGCGGACAGTCCAGGCAACGGAAGGGGCGGCACGATGACCGGCACCAAGGGATGGACCCGAGACCAGATGGCGGCCCGCGCGGCCGCGGAGATGATCGACGGCGAGTACGTGAACCTGGGCATCGGGCTGCCGACGCTCATCCCCGGCCACCTTCCGCCGGACGTGCAGGTGACGCTGCACTCGGAGAACGGCATCCTCGGCACCGGCCCGTACCCGACCGAGGAGAACGTCGACCCGGACCTGATCAACGCGGGCAAGGAGACGGTCACCGTCAATCCCGGTGCCGCATTCTTCGATTCGGCGTTGTCGTTCGGCATGATCCGCGGCGGGCACATCGACACCGCCGTGCTCGGCGGCATGCAGGTCTCCCGGACCGGCGACCTGGCCAACTGGATGGTTCCCGGCAAGATGGTCAAGGGCATGGGCGGCGCCATGGACCTGGTGCACGGCGCCAGCCGCGTCATCGTGGTCATGGAACACACCGACCGCGACGGCAATTCGAAGATCGTCGACACGTGCTCCCTGCCCCTCACCGGCCAGGGCGTCGTCGACCGGATCATCACCGACCTCGCGGTGATCGACGTCGTGGGCGACGGGACCCTCGCGCTACGCGAGCTTGCTCCGGGCGTCACCGTCGACGAGGTCCTCGCGGCCACCGCGGCCCCGCTCGAGCTCCGCATCGACGAACTCGTCTGAGATACGTAGTCGAACACCACTGCCCGACAACAAGATCGGAGACCCCATCGTGACCAGTTCTGTCATCGTTGCCGGAGCCCGGACCCCGATGGGGCGTCTGCAGGGCGCCCTGAAGGACTTCTCCGGCTCGGACCTCGGCGGGGTCGCCATCGCCGGTGCCCTCGCCAAGGCCGG
>NZ_JBSNCE010000020.1:0-119406 GCF_053764755.1 Rhodococcus sp. 2H158 | reverse complement strand
ACGACGCGGACCTGTCCGAGGACCGGATGCGCGACCACATCAACGAATACGTCCGGTATGCCGAGCGCAAGTTCCCCGAACTCCTGAGCCAGGTCCTGCCCTGGAACCAGGCGCTCGGCGGCTGAACACACCATTGTCGCCGCCGTCCGGCGACACGGACCCGCGCGGGCCCGCACCGAGCATCGTCTCGGGGCGGGCCCGCCGTGTTTCCGGTTCGATTCACGACCGGCGTCCCGGTTCCCGAGGTCCGGCGCACTCCGATGACACCGCTATTGCTTATATCCATGCATATGGTTATGGTGATAGTGATCACATGCATTCATAGCGATCACATCCGTCGAGCCCGTGCCGGCGCCCTACGCCGGCCGCCGCTCGCGCCTTCACCCCCGTTCGTCACGAGGAGAAGCCATGAAGACCATCGGAGCGCTGCTGTGGGAGCCGGGAACCCGGTCCGGTTGGAGCGTCGAGGAAATCGAGATCGATCCCCCGAAGAGCCGGGAGGTGCGGGTCAAGCTCGCCGCCTCCGGGATCTGCCACAGCGACGACCACGTCGACACCGGCGACATCCCCCTCGACTGGGCGCCGATCATCGGCGGGCACGAAGGTGCGGGCGTGATCGAGGAGCTCGGCCCCGACGTCACCGGCTTCGAGGTCGGCGACCACGTCGTCCTGTCCTTCCTGCCGTCCTGTGGCCACTGCAAGATGTGCACCATCGGCCGTTCCAACATGTGCGAGATGGGCGCCGGCGTGCTCGGCGGCTTCGCACCCGACGGCACCCACCGCGTCCACGCCCGGGGCCAGGGCGTCGGCCCGTTCTCCTACCTCGGCACCTTCTCGCCGTACGTCGTGGTCAACATCGACTCGTGCGTGAAGATCGGCAAGGACATCCCGCTCGACAAGGCCGCACTGATCGGCTGCGGCGTCCCCACCGGCTGGGGCTCGTCCGTCTATGCGGCCGACATCCAGCTCGGTGACACCGTCGTCGTCATCGGTACCGGCGGTGTGGGCATGAACGCGGTCCAGGGCGCCCGGCACAAGGGCGCCAAGAACATCGTCACGATCGACCCCGTCGAGTACAAGCGCGACCAGGCCAAGATCTTCGGTGCCACCCACGCCACCGAGAACTTCGAACAGTGCCGAGAGGTCGTCGACCAGCTCACCGAGGGGCAGGGCGCCGACGTCGTCATCATCACCGTCGACATCGCCTACGGCCACCTGCTCAACCCGGCGCAGGAGATGACCCGCCGCGGCGGCACCCTGGTGCTCACCGCCGCCGCTCCCGTCACCCAGCGCGACGTGCCGTTCGACCTGTTCACCTTCGCGATGTCGGGCAAGCGCCTGCAGGGCACCCTGTACGGCACCACGACGGCCCGCCGCGACATCCCGCTCATCGCCGACATGTACCGCCGTGGCGAGTTCAAGCTGGACGAGCTGGTCACCAAGACCTACAAGCTCGAGGACATCAACACCGCGTTCAAGGATCTCCGCGACGGCAAGAACATTCGCGGCGTCATCATGTACGACGACTAGATCGGCAGACGCGATTCCCCGGGTGCGTTCGCGCCCGGCGCACGGGCCGGGACGGGGTCCACACCCCGTCCCGGCCCGATCCGTGTACCTCCGACAGGAACAGAGCCGATGACTGCCTCGAATCTCGCGGATCTCGATTCCGCCGCCCTGAGCCGCCTCGTCGCCAAGGACGAGATCCGGGACCTGGCCGGACGTTACGCCCTGGCCGTCGACGACCACGACATCGATACCGTGCTGTCGCTGTTCACCGAGGACGGTGTCTTCGAGGTCGCCGGCACCGAGCTGCGCGGCCGTGAGCAGATCCGCCCCTTCTACGTCTCCAGCATGGACCGTTACCACACCATGCTGCACACACCCGAGATCCACCTCGTCACGATCGAAGACGACTCGCACGCAAGCGGAATCATGACCGGCCACGCCGAACTGGCGGTCCACGACACGCTGATGATGACCGCGTTCCGATACCGCGACCGATACGTGCGCCGGGACGGCACATGGCTTTTCGAAAGACGCACCGTGTCGTTCATGTACGCGGTACCGTTCGAGTCGATGGGCTCGAGTTTCCGTACCACCAAACGGATTCGGTGGCCCCAGACCCGATACACCGAGGCCGACTATCCGGAGTCGGCTCCCACCTGGAACACCTACCGCTGACGGCGGATCGGGCCCGTCGGCGGCCCCCGAAGGAGCAGCTATGACAGGACGGGTAGCAGGTAAGGTCGCTTTCATCACGGGCGCGGCCCGCGGCCAGGGACGCAGCCATGCGATCCGCCTCGCCGAGGAGGGGGCCGACATCGTCGCTCTCGATGTGGCCGAGGACATCGAGAGCGTCACCCGCTTCTACCCCGGCGCCACCGAGGACGACCTGGCCGAGACGGTGCGCGCCGTGGAGGCGCTCGATCGCCGGATCATCGCCCGCAAGGCCGACGTCCGCAACTTCGACGCCGTGAAGGCCGTGGTCGACGAGGGCATCGCCGAGCTCGGCCGGATCGACATCGTCGCCGCCAACGCCGGCATCTTCCTCTTCGGCGACGAGACACACCTGGTGAGCGAACGCGACTGGGACGACGTCCTCGACATCAATCTCAAGGGCGTGTGGCACACGTGCAAGGCCGTCACCCCACACCTGATCGAACAGGGCACCGGGGGATCGATCGTCATCACCAGCTCCACCGCCGGCCTGAAGGGCACGCCGAACGTCGCGCCCTACACCGCGAGCAAGCATGCCGTGGTCGGCCTGATGCGCACCCTCGCACTGGAACTGGGTCCGCACGGCATCCGCGTCAACACCGTGCATCCCACCGGCGTCGCCACGAACATGATCCTCAACGAGGCCTGCTTCCGACTGTTCCTCCCGGACGTCGAACATCCCACCCAGGAACAGGCCGCACCGGTCTTCGCCACCACCAACGTCCTGCCCGTGCCGTGGATCGAGCCGATCGACATCTCCAACGCGGTGCTGTACCTGGCCTCCGACGAGGCCCGGTACGTCACCGGCACCGAGCTGAAGGTCGACGCCGGCTACACCCTCCGCTGACCCGGCCGGACGAACGGGAGACCACATGACTGCTCGACTCGACACACCGCGCCTCGATCCCGCCCACTCCGCCGCGGTCGCCGAACGCTGGCTCGCGGACTTCGCCGGTGCGCTCCGATTGGGGAGCACCGACGACTACCCGGACGCTCTCGCCACGGACGCGTGGTGGCGCGACCTGCTCGCCTTCACCGGCGATCTGCGCAGCCTGCACGGCGAATCGGCGATCCGCCCGCTGCTCACCGGCGCGGCGGAGCTCGAGGTCCGCGACGAGGCGCTCGATTCCTCCGTACCACCGGCTCTGCTGCCGACAGGCGAGGGCCCGCCGGTCGTACAGCTGCTCTTCCGTCTCACCATCCGGTTCGGACACGTCCGTGGCGTCGCGCGACTGATCCAGGACGATGCGGGCCGCTGGCGCGCGACGGCTGTCCTGACGGCGCTCGACAGTCTCGCCGGGGCCGAACCGGCTGTGGGAGAGCGTCGTCCGAACGGTGCCCCGGAACCCGGTGAACGCGTCACCGTCCACTGGGGTGATCGTCGGCTCCTCGCGAGCGAGTGCACCGAACGGGATCCGGAGGTCCTCGTCATCGGCGCCGGGCATTCCGGTCTCGGGCTCGCCGCCTACCTCGGGGCGATGAACGTCCACGCGCTCGTCGTCGAGCGCAACGAGCGCGTGGGTGACAACTGGCGCAACCGCTACGACTCGCTGGTGCTGCACGACCCCGTGTGGTCGAATCATCTGCCGATGATGCCGTTCCCACCCACCTGGCCGGTGTTCACGCCGAAGGACAAGATGGGCGACTGGCTCGAAATCTATGCCCGAGCCCTGGAACTGAACGTGTGGACCCGCACGGAACTCGTGAGCGCCTCGTACGATCCCGCGACGAAGCGGTGGGAGGTGCTGCTCGACCGCGGCGGTGAACGGCGGGTGCTGCGCCCGCAGCACGTGGTCCTGGCCACCGGCCTGAGCGGCACCGAGCCGCTCGTACCGGATATCCCCGGGACCGGAGAATTCGCGGGCGAGCTGCTGCATTCCGGCCGGTACACGACGGACCCACGACGGAGCGGCCGTGACGTCGTCGTCATCGGCACCGGGAACAGCGGCCACGACATCGCCCAGGACCTGTACAACACCGGCGCTCACGTGACCCTCGTCCAGCGGGGTCCGACGTACGTCGTCGGTGGCACCACGGTGGTCGACGTCATGCTGAAACCGGCCTACGGCGAGAACACCGCGCCCACCGAGATCGCCGACCTCGTCGGCGCGTCGTTCGCGCGGCGGGACCAGGGATTCGTCGACGGACTGCGCACCGCGGTCGCGACCATGGCCGACATCGATCGCGACCTGCTCGACGCCCTGAGCGCCCGGGGATTCCGTCATCACCTGGGCGACGGCGGGACCGGAGCGATGGACCTCTTCCTCACCCGGAACGGCGGCTACTACATCGACGTCGGAGCGTCCCGGCTCATCGCCGAGGGGTGGATCGGACTGGTCGCAGGGAAGACCGTGGAACGGTTCGTTCCCGAGGGACTGGTCATGTCGGACGGCACCCTCGTGCCCGCCGACACCGTCGTGTTCGCCACCGGGTTCCGGGGCATCCTCGACACTGCCCGCCGCATCCTGGGCGACACCGTCGCCGACAAATGCGGACCGGTCTGGGGCCTCGACGACGAGGGCGAGATCCGGTCGGTGTGGCGACGTTCCGGTCACGACGGATTCTGGTTCAGCGGCGGCAATCTCACCCTCGCCCGCATCTACAACAAGTACCTCGCCCTCCAGATCAAAGCCGACCTGGACGGCATCGACCTGCCGTCCGTTCCCTGACCCTGCCCCTCGAGTACATCGGAGACCGACACATGCGCGCCGACGACATCAACGACATCATCCGCATCACCCATCTCTACGCCCGTGGCCTCGATCGCTTCGACCCCAAGGAGGCACTGTCCGCCTTCGCACCCGACGGAGCGTGGGACGCCAGCGCCGTGGGCCTGACCCGGTACGAGGGCCACGAGCAGATCCTCGACTTCTTCGAGCGGGACGCACAGGCAGTCGACAAGCAGTTCCACATCATCACCAACCACGTCATCGACTTCGAGGACGACGACCACGCCACCGGTACGAACTACGTCTTCTCCGAAGCGGAGATGAAGAACGGCGCCGCCATCAAGGCAATCGCGCTCAACGAGGACCGCTACGTCCGCACCGCCGACGGCTGGAAGATCGCCGAGCGGATCATCACCGGTCTCACTACCCCGCAGATGGACGGCTTCGACGCCTGACCGGAGCACAGCAGCAACACACGCGGCAGGGGTGGGGACTTCGCGGTCCCCACCCCTGCCGCGTGTCTCGGATCAGATGTCCTTGGTGATCTCGTAGAAGTCGAACGAGACGCCGGCCTGCGCGAAGTTCTCGAGGTCGGCGGCGCCCTGCTGCCCTTCCGGAGACGCCATGTCGGCGAGCATGGCGTCCTTGCTGTCCCAGTCGCACACCGCGATCAGGAAGTGCGGCGGGGTGCTGCCGTCGGGGGTGGAGCACACGCCCCACTCGAAGTTCCTGATCCCCTGCTGCTTCAGCGCGAGCTTCGAGTGCACGTTGCGGTAGTGGTCGAGGAACTTCTCGGGATCCTCGGGGTGGTTGTACGCGGCGACGAGTCGGTACATGTCGACCTCTTTCCATGGTGGATTCGGAGATTTCCGTGTGGAAACGGCCTCGCACGCGGGGGTGTGGAAACGGCCCCGCACGCGGGGGTGGCGCGAAGATACCCGCCAAATATATCCGCTCTCCACCTTTGATTATATCCATTCGCATTGATAGAGTGATACCCGTCACAAACTTTTCCGCGAGCGGACGACCATCCGGCCGCACCGCGCTCCCGCCGGGCTCACCGAAACCGCGAGCCCGGCGGCGACATCGGCACATCCGACCGAATCCCCCAGTCAGAGAGGCCATCCGATGACTGCAACCCCCACCTCCACCGCTGCGATCGAGGTCGACGCCGTCGTTGTCGGCGCCGGCTTCGCAGGGCTGTACCTGCTGTGGAAGCTGCGCCGCCACGGCTACACGGCCGTCGCGCTCGACAAGGGCGAGGAGGTCGGCGGCACCTGGCACTGGAACCGCTACCCCGGCGCCCGCTGCGACGTGGACAGCCACGACTACTCCTTCGGGTTCGACGAGGAGCTCGAGCAGGAGTGGGAGTGGAGCGAGCGCTACCCGTCGCAGCCCGAGCTGCAGGCGTACCTCTCGCACGTCGCCGACCGGTTCGACCTGCGCCGCGACATCCGCCTCGAAACCACCGTCACCGAAGCCCGTTTCGACGAGGGCGAGCAGAAGTGGCACGTCCGCACCGACAAGGGCGACGAGTACGTTTCACGGTTCTGCCTCATGGCCGTCGGCTGCCTGTCGGTCCCCAAGGACGTCGACGTCCCGGGCCTCGACAAGTTCCAGGGGCCGATCTACCGCACCAGCGAGTGGCCGGAGGAGGGAGTGGACTTCACCGGTCTCCGGGTCGCCGCCGTCGGCACCGGATCCTCCGGTGTGCAGGCCATCCCGGAGATCGCCAAGCAGGCCGGCAAGCTGACCGTGCTGCAGCGCACCGCCAACTTCGTCATTCCCGCCCGCAACCACAAGCTCGACCCGGAGTTCGTCGCGAACGTCAAGGCGAACTACCGCGAGCGACGCCGTGCCTGCCGGACCGCCGCCGCCGGCTGCATCCGCGACGACAACCCCAAGGCCGCGTTCGACGTCAGCGACGAGGAGCGGTGGAACGAGTACGAAACGCGTTGGCAGGGCGGCGGAATCGCCTTCCTCGGCGCTTTTGCGGACCTGATGGTGGACCAGCGGGCGAACGACTCGGTGTGTGACTTCATCCGGGCCAAGATCGACGAGATCGTCGACGATCCGGACGTCGCGGACAGCCTCAAGCCGTTCGGCTACCCGATGGGGGCGAAGCGGCCCGTCGTCGGCACCGACTGGTACGAGACCTTCAATCGCGACAACGTCGAAATGGTCGACCTGCGCAAGAAGCCCCTCGACAGCTTCACCGCACACGGCATGCATCTCGCCGACGGCACCGAGTACGAGTTCGACGCCGTCGTTCTCGCCACCGGATTCGACGCCTTCACCGGCGCGTTCACCCAGATCGACATTCGCGGCCGGGGCGGCCTGCCCTTGCAGAAGGCGTGGCAGGAGGGCCCGAAGACGCACCTCGGCCTGGGCACCGCCGGCTTCCCCAACATGTTCATCATCGCCAATGTCGGCAGCCCGTCGGTGCTGTCGAACATGGTGACCGCCATCGAGCAGCACGTCGAATGGACGGTCGAGACGATGGATCACATGCGCGAGCACGGACTGACCACGATCGAGGCCACCGAGGAAGCGCAGAACGCATGGGTCGAGACGGTCGAGGAGATCGCGAACATGACCCTGTGGCCGCAGGGCGAGTCCGGCTCGTGGTACCGCGGCGCGAACGTGCCCGGTAAGCCGCAGATCTTCATGCCCTACGCCGGCGGCATCGTGCTCTACGAGCAGACGTGGAACGAGGTCCGGGACGCCGACTTCAAGGGATTCGTCCTGACCTGATGCGGCGGATCTCGCGCCGGACGATCGCGACCAGCGATCGCCCGGCGCGTTTCGCTGCGTCGTTCGTGTCGCGCGGGTGGATCTCGCGCCGAGCGGGAGGATCTCGCGCCGAGCGGGAGGATCTCGCGCCGAAATGCGAGAAGCGACGACGACAACCTCCCGCTCGACGCAGCAACATCCCGCTCATCGCCGACGGACACCACGACGGGGGTGCGGGCCCGAAGCCCGCACCCCCGTCGTGGTGTCCGTCAGATCAGCTTCGCGAGCGCGAACGCCTGACGGGTGGCGAACACCAGGCGGCGCGGTGCGTAGGCGTCACCGAGGATGTGCACCTCCCGCTCGCCCTCTGCAGCCGGCCCGTCCTTGATGCTCTCGTACAGGTCCGCGTCCCCGATGCCACCGCAGGCGAGCACCACCGAGTCGAAGCCGTCGACCCGGTGCGTGCGGCCGGAGTAGACGTTGCGGGTGACCACTCCGGTCGGGGTGATCTCGACGACGTCCTCCATGAACCGGTACTGCACGCCCTTCTCGTCGAGGCGCCCGAGGATCGCACCGACGATGTAGCGGCCGAGCAACTGGCCCGCGACCTGAGTCGCGTAGACGAGGGTGACGTCGTGACCGCGATCGGTGAGGAAATCGGCGAGCGACAGCGGCGGCATGTGATCGTCCTGCGCCACGATCAGGACCCGCTTGCCGACCGCGGCGTCGCCGTTCAGGACGTCGCGGATGTCGGCGACGTTGTCGCCGTACACGCCCGGGATGTCCGGGATCCGGCGGGTGGAGCCGGTGGCGACCGCCACCACGTCGAATCCGGCGGCCTCGATCTCGGCCTTCGTCGCCGCGTGCCGGTAGTCGATCTTCACGCCCGCCCGCTCGAGCCGGCGCTGCTGCCAGTCCAGGTACTTCTCGAACATGTCGTACGTGGGCGCGTTGATCGCGGTGCGCAGCTGGCCGCCGAGCACCTCGGACGCCTCCCACAGCTCCACGTCGTGGCCCTTCTCCCGGGCCAGGGCCGCGAACTCCATGCCCGCCGGGCCGCCACCGACGACGAGCACGCGCCTGGGGTCGGTCACGGTGGGCCACGGCCCGTCGACCTCGTTGCTGGTGACGGGGTTGACCGCGCAGCCGAACGGCAGGCCCTCGACGTAGCGACGGCTGATGCACTCGTTGCCGCCGACGCAGGGCCGGATCTCGTCGACGCGGCCGGTGCGCACCTTCTCGATGATCGACGGCTCGGCGATGTGCGCGCGGGCCATGCCGACGACGTCGGCGTCGCCCGCCGCGAGGATCCGTTCGGCGACGTCGGGGTGGTTGATGCGGCCCGTGTGCACGACGGGCAGCGACACCGCCCGCTTGAGCTGCCCGGCGAGATCGCTCCACTGGCCGGCCTCGTAGAAGTGCGGCTGGATGTAGGACGGGTTGCCCCACGGGCTGCCCACCACGCCGTGGAAGTAGTCGACGAGCCCGGTGCTCTCGAGGTACTGCGCGATCTCGATGGCCCCGGTGATGTCGTAGCCGCCCGGGACCTCCTCGCGCAGGTTCAGCCGGATGCCGATGACCATGGACGATCCGATCACGTCGCGGATGGCCCGCAGCACCTCGACCGGGAATCGGCAACGGTTCTCGATCGAGCCGCCGTACTCGTCGTCGCGCTTGTTGGTCAGCGGCGAGAGGAAGTACTCGAGCAGATCGTCGTGGTTCATGTGGAGTTCGACGCCGTCGAGGCGTGCCTTCTGGGCCTGCTCCGCACAGAACTTGTACTGGCCGACGAAGTAGGCGATCTCGTCCCGGTTCAGCTTGTGCGGAACGTTGTTGATCACCGGAGCGCTCAGGACCGACGACGCACCGTGCGGCATGCCGCCCTGGTGCACCATCTGCCCCGTCGCCACCGCGCCCTCGGCGTGCAGGGCATCGGAATACGCCTGTACGCGTTCGACGAAGATCGGCAGGCTGTAGTGGCCCTCGACCGTGGCCCCGACGCCGGTGGGCTCGAACCCCGGGATCACACCGGTGTTCGGAACCCAGGCACTGAGGCTGTCGAACCACGCGGCTCCGCCCCTCGCCCGGGACACGTAGTAGGCGAGGTTGCGTTCGGCGTCGGCCTCGGACCCGAAGATGTTGCCGATCGCCGAGGCGTGCGGCGGCAGCACCACGCGGTTGCGCAGCTTCACCGGGCCGATCTGGAACGGCGAGAGCAGATGGGCGTAGGCGGAGTCCGGATCCGCGGTCATATCGTTCACTCCTTGTTCGGTCGAGGCCCGAGCGAGCCGCCGCGTCCGTCGCCCGGCATCCTGGTCGAGTCGTGACTGACCGCGATGCGCACGGGACGGACTTCCAGGACGACTCGGTTGGGGCTGTCCAGCAGTCGCTGGAAGGCTGCGGGATCGGTCGGAGCATGGCGCTCCGCGAACGCCGGATAGAACCAGCGTTTGGTCTCCGCGTCGGCGTGGACGGTGACGCGGCCGCGGACGGCGAGCATCCGCCTGCCGGGCAGGCCGGTGCCGGCATTCGAGATCACGAGCGTCACACGGGATTCGCGCATCGCTGCACGTACGTGCGTGCGGTCCTTCGCGGCAGTGAGCCAGAACCGGCCGTCGTGGTGCAGGTAGCTCATCACCACCCCGGCGGGCCACCCGGCCGCCGTGCCGAAGGCGAAGGTACATTCGGTCTGCGCCGCAACGAGTTCGGCGATGCCTTCCTCGTCGACCCGCAGCGTACGCAGATCCTCGTTGTCGTCGATTCCGACGGCCATCGTCACATCACTTCACGTACGCGCCGGCGTCCACCGGGAAGGTGACTCCGGTGACGTACCGTGCCTCGTCGCTGCCGAGGAACAGCACCGCGTTGCTGATGTCGATCGGTTCGACCCAGGGCACCGGCAGCGTGTTCAGCGACATGAAGCCCGGCATCGCCTTCTCCTGCGACGGCTCCGGATCCCCCGGGGAGAACATGCCGTACGTCCCGGGGTTCTGGATCATGATGGTGTCGACGTTCGTCGGGTGGATGGTGTTGACCCGGATGCTGTGGGGGCCGAGCTCGTTCGCCATGGTCCGCATGAGCCCGACGATGCCGTGCTTGGCGGCGACGTAGTGGGCGACCTGCTGAATGCCCTTGAGGCCACCGATCGAACTGGTGAACATGATGGACCCGCCGCGGCCCTGCTCGATCATCGTGGGGATCGCGACGACCGCGGTGTTGAAGACGCCGGTGAGGTTGACGTCGATCATGTCGCGCCACTGCTCGGCGGTGAGTTCCCACGAGCGGCCGTAGGTGGCGATGCCGGCGTTGGCGACCACGATGTCGACGCCGCCGAGCTGTGCCACCCCGTCGTCGAAAGCGCGCTGCAGCGCCGCGCGGTCCCGCACGTCGGCGCGGTGCGCCACGATCCGCCGGTCGAGGGCCTCGACGAGCCGGACGGTCTCCTTGAGCTCGTCCTCGGTGGCCAGCGGGTAGTACGGGGTCACCGAGTCGATGTTCTCGCAGATGTCGACCGCGATGATGTCGGCGCCCTCCTCGGCGAGCCGCAGCGCGTGGCTGCGACCCTGGCCGCGGGCGGCCCCGGTGATGAACGCGACCTTGCCTTCTACTCGTCCTGCCATGATTGTCGCCCCTCTCGTGGGAAATGTTGTCTAACGATCGGCGGGGAACCGGACGGTCCCGGTGCCCTCGAGGACGCGCGCTCCGCCGAGGACGTCGAGCGTGAGGTCGCAGCGCACCAGGAGGCCGTCGGCGGTCTCCTCCACGTCGGTCACCACGCCCGCGGCCCGCAGCCTGTCTCCCTCGAATACGTTGCCGAGGAACCTGAACCGGTATCCGGTGACCCGGTCCACGCCGCCGGCCCAGGAGCCGAGCATGGACACGACGTAGGCGATGTTGCTCGGGCCCTGATTGACCGTGCGGTCGCCGAGACCCAGCGCGCTCGCCGCCTTCCGATCGAAGTGGATCGGGTTCGGGTCACGCATGAGCGCCGAGAGGGTCTTCATCCGGGCCGGATCCACCGCGTCGATGGTGCGCTCGGGAATCTTCTGTCCGACGGTCGGCTTCATGCGGTCTCTCCTCGCCGCGGGAACACGATCGAGTTGGTGGTGGAGGCACAGTGCGCGCCGTCCTCGTCGTGCAGGTCGAGGCGGTAGCCGACGATGTCGAAGACGCCGGTGCGCCGGCCCACCTTGCGCGTCGCGGAGACGATCTCGCCCGAGACGCGGTAGGTGGCACCGACGCGCAGCGGCCGGTGCACCACCGTCTCGGTTTCCCCGGCCATCGGGCCGTCGGTCTCGGTGGCCCCGAACACCGCGAACAACTCGTCCCAGCTCCAGCCCATCGCGCCGGTGGCGACGAGGAAGACCAGCACCGGGTGCGCACCGCCGTCGGCGGGGTCGGCGAGCATGCTGTCGAGGACGAGGTGCACCCACCACGGCTCGAGCGTGGCCTGCCCGCCGGGGAAGCGGGTGCCGACCAGTTCGGCGAGTTCGGTCTCGGTCGGCACCCGGCGTCCGGTGTCCACGGTCATCGGGCCGCCGTCGCTTCGAGGTACGGCGCCCGCAGGTCCCGCTTCATGATCTTCCCCGTCGGCGCCTTCGGCAGGGCGTCGACGAAGTCGACCGACCGGGGCTTCTGGTAGGAGGCCAGGTTCCGCTTGGCGGTGTCGATGATCTCCTGTTCGGTGGCGGTGTGCCCGGGCTTGAGCACGACGACGGCCTTGACGACCTCGCCCCACTCGTCGTCGGGGATGCCGATGACGGCGCATTCGAGGACGGCGGGATGGGCGCCGATGGCCTCTTCGACCTGGATGCTGTAGATGTTCTCGCCGCCGGAGATGATCATGTCCTTGGCCCGGTCGACGATGTAGACGTAGTGGTCCTCGTCCCAGACCGCGACGTCGCCGGTCCACATCCAGCCGTCGCGCAGGGTCTGCGCGGTCAGCTCCGGCTTGTTCCAGTAGCCGAGCATGTTGGCCTCGGAGCGGACCACGATCTCGCCGGGGGTCCTGCCGTCCTTGGGGACCTCGTTGCCGTCGAAGTCGACGACCCGGATCGTGGTGCCGAATCCTTCTCGGCCGCAGGACTTCAGCCGGTGCTCGTTGATGCCGTTGACCGCGTCGAGGTGGTCCTCCTGGGACAGGAACGACATGGTCGTGCCCTCGGTCTGGCCGTATCCCTGGATGAGAGTGCACGGGAACGCCTCGAGCGCGCTGCGCACGATCGCGGACGGCATGGGGCCGCCGCCGTACTGGATGTTGCGCAGGCTCGACAGGTCGTAGGAGTCGAAGTTCTCCACGGCCATCATCCAGTTCAGCATCGTGGTGATGCCGAGGAACGCCGAGACCCGTTCCGACTCGATGATCTCGAGCGCCTGCTTGGCCTCGAAATTGACCAGCACGACCGGACATCCGTGCTTCATGTAGTTCATCGAGAGCACCACCGGGATGTGGTACATCTGGCCGGTGAGCATGTAGACGTCGGTCGGAACGACCCGCTCGGCGACGGTCTGGTTGAGCATGCCGGCGGCCGCGCTGGTGTGCGAGTGCAGCGCGCCCTTGGACTCGCCGGTGGTGCCGCCGGTGTAGAGGATGAAGAACGGGTCGTCTCCCCCGACGCTCGGCGTCCAGATCGGTTCGGCCGGGCTGGAGCTCGCGAGCAGCTCCTCGTACGTCCCGTTTCCGCCCGGGCCGAACTCGAGCCAGTGGTCGACCGTGGTGGATCGACTCAGTTCCTCTGCCACGGAACGGAACTCGGAGGCGGTGATGAGCACCTTCGGGGTGGCGTCGGCAACGAGCCCGAGCAGGGACGGAGTTGCCAGCCGCCAGTTCAGCGGCTGCAGGATCAGTCCCGCTCGGCCGACGGCGAAGAACAGTTCCTGGAACTCGATGCTGTTCTTGGTCAGCACGGCGACGCGGTCGCCCTTCTCGAGGCCGAGTCCGCGCAGTCCGTTCGCCAGGCGCCGGACGCGCTCGTCGAGGTCGGCGAACGTGATGCGGCGATCGTTGGGGACGTCGTACAACGCCATGCGGTTCGGGGTGAGGGCGGCCCACTTGGCGGGGATGAGGCCCTGGTTCATCGTCATGGGTGTCTCCGGATGCGGGAGGGTTCAGTACGGGAGGTCGAGGGCGATGTGCCGCTTGGTGAGCACCCAGTCGCCGCCGCTCCTGGTCCACTCGTCCTCGTACTTGCCCGTGGACAACACCTTCAGCGCACCGTTCTCCGCAGAGGTGATGAGCAGGTAGGACACCGTGCGGACGTTCTTCTCGTCGATCTCGTCGATCAGCAGGTTGGTGGTGATGTGCCGCCGCTGGTCGGTCTGCGACTCGTGCGCGCCGCGGAACAGGCCCATGATCTCCTCGCGGCCGTTCAGCGGCCCGATGAGGTCGCCGTCGCCGATCTTCATGGTGAACACGGCGGTTTCGCCGAAGACGCGCTCGACGCCGTCCATGTCGCCGTCGTCGTAGGCGAGAGCGTAGCGGGCGAGGGCGTTTTCGATTTCGTTCCTGAGCGACATTACGACTACTCCTGCCGAGGGGAGGGAGGGAAGGAAGGGTGTGATGGCAGTCACTTTATACTAATCATGCGCATTGTCTAGGGGTACGAGGACCCCAGTTTCCGCGCCGGGGGACGGCGATCGGCGCTGTTCGGACATCGGCGCTATTCGGACACAGTCCAGGTGTCGTGCCCGGTCAACAAGGACTGCAGGGAGTCTCGGCGGTCGAGACCGCCGGTGCGGGCGCTCTCGTTCTGCTCCCGAACCAGGTCGTCGTACGTCGGACGGGCGACGCTGCGGAACACGCCGAACACGGTGTGTTCGAGGTCCTGGTCGGACAGCCGCGACAGCGCGAAGGCGTACTCCGGATCGTCGGCGTGCGCATCGTGCACCACGATCGACCCCGGATCGGCCGTCGCCGTGTCCACCACGCGCAGTCCGAATCCGTCACGGACGACGCACTTCTGGCCCTCGGCACCGAACACGATCGGCTCACCGTGGCGCAGCGGGATCACCCGCTGCTCGGCGTCCTCCTTGCGCAGCACGTCGAAGGAGCCGTCGTTGAAGATCGGGCAGTCCTGATAGATCTCGACGAACGAGGTGCCCCGGTGCTCGGCCGCGCGGCGCAGCACGTCGGTCAGACCCTTGCGGTCGGAGTCGAGCGCCCGGGCCGCGAAGGTGGCCTCGGCACCGAGAGCGAGGGACAACGTGTTGAACGGGTGGTCCACGGAACCCATCGGCGTGGACTTGGTGATCTTCCCGACCTCGGACGTGGGCGAGTACTGGCCCTTCGTCAGGCCGTAGATCCGGTTGTTGAACAACAGGATCGTGAGGTTCACGTTGCGGCGCAGCGCGTGGATCAGGTGGTTTCCGCCGATCGAGAGAGCATCGCCGTCACCGGTGACCACCCACACCGACAGGTCGGGCCGGGTGACGGCCAGACCGGTCGCGATGGCCGGCGCACGGCCGTGGATGGAGTGCAGGCCGTACGTCTCCAGGTAGTACGGGAACCTGCTCGAACAGCCGATGCCCGAGACGAACATCAGGTTCTCGCGCCGCAGGCCGAGTTCGGGCAGGAAGTTGCGGATCGCGGCCAGAATGACGTAGTCACCGCAGCCCGGGCACCAGCGCACCTCCTGGTCGCTCGTGAAGTCCTTGGCCTTCTGCGGGGTGTCGGTCGTCGGGACGAGCGCGGTGGCGCTCAGTCCGAGATCGGTGCCCACGCGGCTGATCAACTCGGTCATGCCGATTCCTCCTCGCGGTCCGGCTCCGGACGGTACTCGGCCGCAGCCAGCGCGGCGGTGGTCTTGGCGTGTTCCAGCTCGCGCAGGGTGCCGGCGAGCGCGGCATCGATCGCATCGACGATCTCGTCGGCGAGGAAGGCCAGACCCTGAACCTTCGTCACCGGCTGGACGTCGACGAGGTAGCGCGCCCGCAGCACGCTCGTCAGCTGTCCCAGGTTCATCTCGGGCGCGATCACCGTGCGGTACCGGCCGAGCACCTCACCGAGGTTGCGCGGCAACGGGTTCAGGTGCCGCAGGTGCAGGTGGGCGACCGCGGTGCCGCGACGTCGGGCCCGGCGGCACGCCTCGCCGATCGGCCCGTAGGAACTGCCCCATCCCACGATCAGCAGTTCGGCCCGCCCCGACGGATCGTCGACCTCGGCGTCCGGGACCGAGATCCCGTCGATCTTCGCCTGGCGCAGGCGCACCATCAGGTCGTGGTTGGCCGGGTCGTAGGAGATGTTGCCGCTGCCGTTCGCCTTCTCGAGGCCACCGATCCGGTGCTCGAGGCCGGGCGTTCCGGGGATCGCCACGGTGCGGGCCAGGGTTTCGCGGTCCCGGGCGTAGGGGCGCAGGGGCGCACCGCCGGCGTCCGGGCCCGTCTCGTAGCCCGGCTCGATCGGGGCGAGGTCGTCGACCCGCGGGATCTGCCAGGGTTCCGAGCCGTTGGCGATGGCGCCGTCGGACAGCAGCAGCACCGGGGTCCGGTAGGTCAGGGCGATGTGGGCCGCCTCGACCGCGGTGGCGAAGCAGTCGGCCGGCGAGCGCGGCGCGAGCACCGCGACCGGCGACTCGCCGTTGCGCCCGTACAGCGCCTGCAGCAGGTCGGATTGCTCGGTCTTGGTCGGCAGACCCGTCGACGGTCCGCCGCGCTGCACGTCGATCACCACGAGGGGGATTTCGGTCATCACGGCCAGGCCGATGGCCTCGCTCTTGAGGGCCAGGCCCGGACCGGAGGTGCTGGTGACGCCCAGGGCGCCGCCGATGGAGGCCCCGACTGCCGCGCCGATGGCGGCGATCTCGTCCTCCGCCTGGAAGGTGGTCACGCCGAGGCTGCGGTGCTTGGTCAGCTCGTGCAGGATGTCGGAGGCGGGAGTGATCGGATACGTCCCGAGGAACACCTCGAGCCCCGACAGCTCACCGGCGGCCACCAGGCCGTAGGCCAGGGCGGTGTTGCCGGTGATCTGCCGGTATGTACCGGGCGGCAGGTCCGCCTTGGCCACCTCGAACGTCGTCGCGAACGTCTCCGTGGTCTCGCCGTAGTTCCACCCGGCGTGGAACGCGAGCAGGTTGCCCTGGGCGACCTGCGGCTTCTTGGCGAACTTGGTGCGCAGGAACTCCTCGATCCGCCCCACCGGCCGGTTGTACATCCACGACAGCAGCCCGAGCGCGAACATGTTCTTCGCGCGCTCCCCGTCCTTGCGGCTCAGGCCGGCCGGCTCGACCGCCCCGACCGACAGGCTCGACATCGGCACCTGGTGGATCACGAACTCGTCGAGGCTGCCGTCCTCGAGCGGGCTGGCGGCGTAGCCGACCTTGGACAGGTTGCGCTTGGTGAACTCGTCGGTGTTGACGATGACGGTGCCGCCGCGCGGCAGGTCGCCGATGTTCGCCTTCAGCGCCGCCGGGTTCATCGCGACGAGGACGTCCGGGCGATCACCCGCGGTGAGGATGTCGTGGTCCGCGATCTGGATCTGGAACGACGACACCCCGGGCAGCGTGCCCTGCGGCGCCCGGATCTCGGCGGGGAAGTTCGGCTGCGTCGCGAGGTCGTTGCCGAACGCGGCCGCTTCGGAGGTGAACCGGTCGCCGGTCAGCTGCATGCCGTCGCCCGAGTCGCCCGCGAAGCGGATGACGACTCGCTCCAGCTTGGTGGTGTTCGCGTCCGTTGTCATAGGTGCCTGCCTCTGGTCCGCATTCTGCCCCTAGTGGGCTTCCTTCACGAGTTGCTTGGCCAGGGAATCGAAGATCACCTCGGTCGAGCCCTCGTAGATCCGCATGGGACGGGCCTCCCGGTAGAGGCGCTCGAGCTTCCCGCCGCGCACGAGCCCGAAGCGGCCCATGATCTGCACCGAGCGGTCGACGACGCGGGCGGCCGCCTCGGTGGCACCGACCTTTGCCATCGACGACAGGTGCAGATTGGCGCGTGCGTCGCGGGCCGACGCGGCGGCCGCGCGGTAGGTCAGCGAGCGCGCCATCTCGATGTCGGTCCAGCAGGAGGCGAGGTGCTCGGGCACCGATCCGAGACGCGCGAGGCTGACGCCGAAGCCCTCCCGGGTCTTGGCGTGGGCGACAGCCTCGTCCAGCGCGGCCTGGGCCACGCCGACGGCGGCGCCGGCCACGGACACGCGGAACGTGGCGAGGGTCGCGAGGACGAGCCCGAAGCCCTTGCCCGGTTCCCCGATGCGGTTGCCGACCGGAACCTCGACGTTCTCGAGGATGACGTCGCTGAGCACGTGGGGCGCGATGATCTGGTGCGGGCGCTCGATGCGCAGGCCCGGCGCGTCGGCCGGGACCAGCACGAGGGAGTATCCGTCGCCCTCGCGGGCGAGGATGCTGTAGAAGTCCGCGTCGCCGCCGTTGGTGATGAAGGACTTGTGCCCGTCGACGATCAGCTTGCCGTCGCGCTCGACGACGGTGGTGCTGAGTGCCTTGAGGTCGGAGCCGACGTGCGGCTCCGTCAGGCCGAGCGCGGCCACGGCCTCGAGCCGGGCCACCTTGGGCAGCCACTCCGCCTTGAGTTCCTCGGAGCCGCCGACGCTGATGCAGTAGCTGCCGATGCCCTGCATGCCGAACATGGAGTCGAGGTGGGCCGACTCGGCGGCGAGGGCCTCGCGCACGATGGTCACCGCGAGCGAGTCGACCTTCTCGAAGCGACCACCGTAGGCAGCCGGCACGACGACCTCGGTGAGCCGGGACGCGGTCAGCCGCTTGCGGACGTCCGGATCGAAGCTGTCCGCCTCGTCGGCGCGCGCGGCGACGTCGGTGCACTCGGCCGCGAGGTCACGGGCTTCCCGCTGGAGGTCGAGGTACCGCTGCGGCAGGGCGAACAGGTCCTGCTGGTCGTCACTCACCTTGTACTCCGTTCTGGCGATGCGTCCGATCCACCGGGTGCGACACGGCGGTGTGACTCGGCGCGGTCTCGGCCATTGTCGTGAACTGGATCACTATCCGCTAATCTATGATCACAATAGCAAGGAATTGGATACCGTCAACCAGGACCAGTGGAGGAACTCGATGACCGATTCAACGACCGGCCGGACCCGCCCGGGGTTCGACCCCGCGCGCGCGTTCGATCTGACCGACCGCACGGCGATCGTCACCGGCGGCAGCCGGGGCCTCGGCCGCGCCATGGCGTTCGGGCTGGCTCGCGCCGGCTGCGACGTCGTCATCGCCAGCCGTGACCTGGCCTCCTGCCAGGCCACCGCCGACGAGATCACCGAGGAGACGGGACGCAAGACGCTTGCGCATTCGTTCCACGTCGGCAGATGGGAGTCGATCGAGGAACTCGTCGAGGCGGCCTACGGCCACTTCGGGAAGATCGACGTGCTGATCAACAACGCCGGCATGTCCCCGCTGTACGACAGCCTCGACACCGTCAGCGAAACGCTGTTCGACAAGGTGATCGGGGTGAACCTCAAGGGCCCGTTCCGGCTCGCGGCACTCGTCGGAACCCGCATGGCGCAGGGCGACGGCGGATCCATTATCAACATTTCCAGCGCCGGGTCCGTCCACCCCAGGCCGGACATCCTGCCCTACGCCGCCGCCAAGGCCGGACTCAACGCCGTTACGATCGGCATGGCGCACGCGTTCGGTCCCACCGTGCGCAGCAACGCAATCATGGCCGGCACCTTCCTCACGGACGTGAGCAACTCGTGGGACATGGAGGCGTTCTCCCAGCGGGCGCAGCGCTTCGCCGCCAAGCGCGGCGGACAGCCCGACGAGATCGTCGGCGCCGCCCTCTACCTCGCGAGCGACGCCTCGAGTTTCACGACCGGCTCCATCGTCACCGTCGACGGCGGCCACCCCTGATCCACCCGGAAGGACACGACATGACCACCGCCACCACCGCCGTCACGCAGCAGCGCTTCCAGCTCGCCTACGGCGACTGCGACGCCGTCGGGATCTCGTACTTCGCCATCAACTACCCGTGGATGGAACGCACGTACAGCGTCTGGCTGCACTCGTTCGGCCTCGACAGCCACACGTTGCTCGACACCGTCGGCGTCTACACCGTGGGCCTGAAGTCGGAGTGCCAGTACATCACCAGCTGCGAGGTGTTCGACGAGCTGACCTGCACGGTCGTCCTCGACCACCTCGGCACCACCTCGTACGCGCTGGGATTCGACTTCGAGCGCGGCGACGAACTCGTCGCCCACGGCAAGATCACGTTCGCCGTGCGCGGCGCCGACGGAAACAAGGCCCCGATCCCGGAGCGGCTGCTCGCCGCCCTCCGGACGCTGGAGCCGCCGAAGACGACGGAACAGTAGTTCCCGCGCGAGTTCCCGCACGCGAAGGGGGCGTCCACTCCACCGAGTGGACGCCCCTTCGACATCTTCGGCGTACGCGAAATCCATTGACAATCCCCAAATTCCGCATACAGTCGTCAGCATCGGTGACCTGGATCACTTCGACTCCGGTCCCGAACCGTCCGCGGAGGCGCTCGCCCCTGAGCGACGCAACTCCCGCTCGACCGTCGATTCGACGATCCGCAGAGGCCCGAGCGACCGCAGGAGAGCCCACGTCCCATCCAGCCGATGCGCGAGCATCGACGGCGGCTTTCCTCGGGACGGACCTGTCGACCGGCGCGGGAGCAGCCCGCCCCGGAATCACGAAAGCGAATATGGACATGGGAACCAACGAAAAGAAGGTCGTACAGAACTGGCTCGCCGCCGTCCGCGGCGATTCGGAGGGGGTGGGAGACGCGTTCACCCGCTACTTCCATCCCGATGCCACCTGGACCCTCATCGGATCCACTCCCATCTCGGGCACCTACAAGGGTCTCGAGTCCATCCAGAACGACTTTCTCGGCGCGAACTTCCGCGGCGAGGAGCGCGAAGGCCCGTCCGTGCAGGGCCTGAGCCAGGAGTACGGCATCAAGCCACTCGAGGTCGAGGACGTCCTCTCCCTCGAGGACGGGCGCGTCGTCGTCTTCTGCCGCTCGGATGGCATGGGCCGCAACGGGGTTCCGTACAAGAACCAGTACTGCTGGATCGTCACCGTCCGCGACGACAAGATCGCGGCCATGCTCGAGTTCTGCGACACCGCCCTGATCGAGCAGGCGCAGTTCGACAAGATGATCGTTCCCCGGGGTACCACCACCCCCGTCTACGAACACTGATCCGCCACATTTCCCTCGACGCAAGGAGCAATCATGGCCAAGCAGGGACGACTCACCCGGGAGAAATTCGGCTACACGATGCCGGTGGACGAGCCGCTCTACCCGAAGCCGCCCGTCTACTATCGCGACATGGAGACCATCACGGTCGCCTACGAGACCGACGAGAACGCCGCGCTCGACCTCCTTCCGGAAGCAGCGGGTTTCGAACTCACTCTCCCCGCAACCGTCCGCATCGTCATCGCCAAGATGCCGTTCACAACGTTCGGCGCGTACGAGGAGGCTTACCAGTTCCTCGACTGCACGTGGGAGGGCGAGCCGTGCATCTATCCCGTCCGCATCCTGCTCAACCAGGAGTCGGCACTCGCCGCCGGCCGTGAGATCTGGGGCAACCCCAAGAAGTTCGGCCACATCGAGTGGCAGCAGGAAAGCGAGGTCATGCAGGGAATCGTGGAACGTCCCAAGGGAAGCCGCATCTGCACCGTACAGATGAAGCCGGAGCGTCCGGTCGACCTCGAGCCCTACGACATGAAGCCGATGGGCCTGCGGGTCATCCCGAATCCCGAGGGTGGGGATCCGTCGCTCGCGGATCTGGTGCTCAACTCCTGCCGTGTGACCCCGAAGCAAGCATGGTCCGGGCGCGGCTCGATCTCG
The DNA here is from genome assembly GCF_053764755.1 of Rhodococcus sp. 2H158. NCBI lineage: Bacteria > Bacillati > Actinomycetota > Actinomycetes > Mycobacteriales > Nocardiaceae > Rhodococcus > Rhodococcus sp. 2H158. The sequence goes on along the minus strand of NZ_JBSNCE010000020.1, from coordinate 98,014 downwards.
TTCGGTGTGGAATCCGAACTCGATCCATGGCACACCCTGCCGATCAAGCGGATCACAGACGCCCTCTACGTCCGCTCGGACATGGACGTCGCGCCGACAGCGAAGGTCGTCAAACGGTTCTTCTGAGCACGCGCTGCGGGTTCCAACATGCGCAGCCGGCTCGGATCGGACGATGAGAACGACGCGGTGCTCGCCGACTACCGCCGGCGTGGCAGCACCGTCGAGCTGGACGGCGGATTCGGTGCGGGCGCCCACTCCTCACGAGTGGGCGCCCGTTCCCGTCGAGAACTCGTTTCACCGATATGCGTTGACATCATTCGAATCGTATTTATAGTTATCAGCACCTAGTGATCCGGATCACTGTCCACCTCCGGCCCCAGACCCTCGGCGGAGCGGCACGACCCCGACCGGTGCTCCCGGCACCGATCCTGCTCGACCCTCGATTCGACGATCAGGAGATCCCAGAGTGACCGCAGTCGATCCCCGCCCCATCGCCCCCGACATCCTCTCCCCCGAGTTCCTCGACAACCCGTACCCGCTCCACCGCGTGTTGCGCGACCACTACCCGGCCCTGCACCACGAGGGCACGGACAGCTACCTGATCAGCAGGTATGCCGACTGCGCCGAGGCCTTCCGCAGCCCGAAGTTCTCCAGCCGCAACTACGAATGGCAGCTCGAGCCCATCCACGGCCGCACCATCCTGCAGATGGAAGGGCGCGAGCACTCCACGCACCGCGCGCTGCTCAACCCGTTCTTCCGCGGCAACGGACTCGAACGCTTCATGCCGGCCATCACCCACAATGCCGCCCAGCTGATCGGCGACATCGTCGCGCGCAACGCCGGCGAGCTGCTCGGCGCGGTGGCCCGGCAGGGCGAGGCCGAACTCGTCTCCCAGTTCACCAGCCGATTCCCCATCAACGTGATGGTCGACATGCTGGGCCTGCCCAAGAGCGATCACGAGCGGTTCCGCGGCTGGTACTTCTCGATCATGGCCTATCTCAACAACCTGGCCGGAGACCCCGAGATCAACGCCGCCGCCGAACGCACCCATGTCGAGCTGCGCGAGTACATGCTGCCGATCATCCGCGAACGACGCTCGGGCGACGGCGACGACCTGCTCTCGCGTCTGTGCCGCGCGGAGGTCGACGGCGAGCAGATGTCCGACGAGGAGATCAAGGCCTTCGTCAGTCTGCTCCTCGTCGCCGGTGGCGAGACGACGGACAAGGCCATCGCCAGCATGATTCGCAATCTGATCGACCATCCCGATCAGATGCGGGCCGTCCGCGAGGACCGCAGCCTCGCCGACCGCGTCATCGCCGAGACGCTGCGGTACTCCGGACCCGTCCACATGATCATGCGCCAGACCGAGGACGAGGTGCAGATCGAGGACTCGACCATCCCCGCAGGGGCGACGTGCATCATGATGCTCGCGGCCGCCAACCGCGACGAGCGCCACTTCTCGAATCCGGACGAGTTCGACATCTTCCGAACCGACCTCAACGTCGACCGGGCATTCAGTGGTGCGGCCAACCACGTGCAGTTCATCCTCGGCCGCCACTTCTGCGTGGGCTCGATGCTCGCGAAGACGGAGATGACCATTGCGCTAAACCTCGTACTCGACACGATGGACTCGATCGAGTACCAGGACGGGTTCGTACCGCGCGAGGAGGGCCTCTACACCCGCAGCATCCCCGAACTGCGCGTGAAGTTCGACGGGAAGCTCGGCTGACATCCCGCCGGATCGCCGGCCGTCCGCGTATGCGATCCGCATGCGCGGACGGCCGGCACTGCCGCGTCGGCGAAAGCCGGCACTGCCGCGTCGGCGAAAGCCGTTACTGCAGCGTGTAGTCCGTCAGCACCCGGCGACCGGGCGTGAAGGTGGCCGGGATGCGCTGGTAGCCGGTGTTCACGCCCTGCCGCGGGTACGGCTGCAGCGCCGCGAGGTCGACGTCGTAGTCCGGCATCCGTTCGAGCACCTGGCTGATCAGAGCCTGCGACATGTACCGGCCGAGGTGCGATCCGGCGCAGCGGTGCACACCGATGCCGAAGGCGGTGTGCCGATTGGGCCACCGTTCGATGTCGATCTCGTCGGGCTTGTCGAACAGTTCCGAATCGCGATTGGCGGAGGCCCAGGACAGCAGCACCCGGTCGCCCTTCTGCATGGGGCAGCCGTGGAACTCGACGTCGTGCGTCACGGTGCGGGCGAGCGCCTGGGTCGGCGAGAAGTACCGCAGGAACTCCTCGATGGCGTGATCGAGGAGATCGGGGTGGTCGATGAGACGCTGCCGCACGTCCTTGTGGCGGCTGAGCCAGACCAGCGAGTTGCTCACCAGGGAGGCGGTGGTGCCGACGCCGCCGGAGATGAGCAGGTCGACGATCGCGAACACGTCGTGATCGTTCATCGGGCTGCCGTCGACCTCCTGCTGGACGAGGTAGCTGATGATGTCGTCCTTCGGATCCCGTCGCCGTTCGGTGATGGTCTGCTCGATGCGTCCGGCCAGGTACGGGAAGTCGACCTCGACCGCGCGGGTGTGCTCCGGGGTGCCCGGAATTCCCGCGAGCACCTGGAAGTGGGCGTTGGAGTAGCGGCGCCACTCCGAGACGTCGAGTCCGAGCCACTCCACCGTGACGATCGAGGGCACTCCGATGACCGACGTCAGGTCGCACTCACCGCTCTCGATCACGCTGTCGATGAAGCCCGCGACGTGCCGGTCGATGGTGGGCTTCATCTTCTCGACGGCGGCCGGCGCACTGACCGGGTTGACGATCCTGCGGTACTTGCGGAACTCCGGGGGATCGAGCTCGATCGGAATGTGGTCGTGATGCGGGGTTTTCGGGATCACCACGGACAGCCCGTCGCCGCCGTACTCGCTGCGCGCCGAGGAGAACGTCTCGTCGTCGCGGGCGGCGTCGAAGACCGAACTGTAGTCGGAGAGCACCCAGTAACCGCCGTGTGCGGGAGTCCAGCCGATCTTGACGGTTTCGCGGATCTTCCGGTACGACTCGGCCGGGTCGGCCGAGTGCTCGGGCGAGTTGTGGTCGAAGTGGACGACCGGACAGCGAGCGGGGCTTTCCATCGTGCGTTCCTTCCGGGACGGGATTCGTTGGCGGCGAATCGGGTTCTAGGACTTGGCGAGCAGTCCGGCGTCGATGGGCAGGACCACGCCGGTCACATACCGCGCCTCGTCGGAGGCCAGCCAGACCAGGGCGTTGCTGATGTCGACGGCCTCGACCCAGGGGACGTCGAGTTCGTTGCGCCGGCGGCAGTGGTCGACGATGTCGGCCTGCGTGGGCGACTCGAGGTCCGGACGGTAGATGCGGTACATGGCGTCGTTCTCGATCATGTCCGTCCGGACGGTGCCGGGATTGAGGGTGTTGACCCGGATGCCGTGTTCGCCCAGCTCGTTGGAGAGGGTGCGCATGAGGCTGACCACCCCGCCCTTGCTGGCGGCGTAGTGCCCGAGGTTGCGGCTCGCCCGGATTGCGGCGACCGAGCTGGTGAGCACGATCGCGCCGCCGGTACCCTGCTCGATCATCCGGGGCACGACGGCCCGCACGGTGTGGAAGACACCGGTGAGGTTGACGTCGATGACGTTCTGCCATTCCTCGTCGCTGAGATGCCAGGTAGGCGTGAAGCTGACGATGCCGGCGTTGGCGCTGACGATGTCGAGGTGCCCGAACTGGTCGACGGCGTCCGAGACGAGGAGGTCGAGGGCCGCCTGGTCACGCACGTCGACCACCCGGGAGAGACAGCGGCGGCCGGTCGCCTCGACGAGCCGCCGGGTCTCGGCGAGGTCGTCGGTGGTGGCGAGCGGATACGCGACCGTGTCGACGTCCTTGCAGGAGTCGAGGATGACGACGTCGGCGCCCTCCTCCGCGAGGCGGACGGCGTTCGATCGTCCCTGGCCCCGGGCGGCGCCGGTGACCAGCGCGACCTTTCCGGCTACTCGTCCCATGGGTGCTCCCGTTCTCATTCTATGCATATTGTGACGAACCGCACTTTAATGCTTATCATGATTATTAGCTAGACGGTCCGCAAGGGGCGAAGGTCCCGGAGTCGCGCGCACGCCAGTCAGCCGCGACAGCAACGGCTGTCGCAGCTGACCGGGGACCGCGCGGATATTCGGCAGGGATCCCTCCCTTGATCCGTCAGGCGAGCGACACCGGCCGCAACGGCGCCGCGGCCGGATCCGCCGACGGCTCGGCCGCGCCGACCGACGCCCGTGCCGCGGCCCGGCCCGCCCGGTAGCCGAACACCAGCGCAGGGCCCAGGGTTCCGCCGGCTCCGCCGTAGACCATCCCGGTGGGGGCCGCCATGACGTTTCCGGCGGCGAACAGTCCGGGGATGACCCGATCGTCGACGTCGAGGACCGCGCCGTCCGCGTCGGTGCGCGGACCGCCCTTCGTGCCGAGCGTGCTGCTGTGGATCTGCACCGCATGGAAGGGGGCCCGCGCGACGGGTCCCAGGGTGGATTCCACGCCGGGGTACTTGTTCTTGTCACCGACAAACCCGTCGTACACGCTCTCGCCGCGGTGGTAGTCGCTGTCGTGGCCCCGGCGCACGTCCTCGTTCCAGTGGGCGACCGTCGATTCGAGGGTGTCCGTGGGGACGTCGATCTGCCGTGCCAGATCGGCGAGAGTGTCGGCCCGTACCACCCACTCCGGGGCTTCGGTGCCCGGCGCGGCCCCGAACGCTCCGTACTTCTCGACGTGGTCGGCGTCGAAGATCAGCCAGCACGGCTGGTTCAGGTAGTCGAAGTCGTGTGCGTCGAGCTGGTGGAACGCCCCGCCGAGCGCGTTGTAGTTGGTCGCCTCGTTGGTGAACCGCCGGCCGAGCCGGTTGACCATGATCGAGTGCGGCGCAGTGCGCTCCCGGTGCACGAGCTGGACGGCCTGGGCACCGTTCGCCCGTTGCCCGGGCAGCACCGCGACCGGCGCCCACCAGGCCTCGCGCATGTTGCCGAGCTGCGCGCCGACGCGCATCGCCATGCGCAATCCGTCCCCCGTGCACGTGGGCACGGTGGCCGGGTGCGCCATCGGTCCGCGCAGGAAGTCGCGCCGCAACCGCTCGTCCCATTCGAAGCCGCCGGTGGCGAGCACGACGCCGTGCTCCGCGCGCACGTCGTGCGCCCCGTCCCGCCCCTCGAACCGCACGCCGGTGATGCGGCCGGACTCGTCCTGGATCAGCCGCACGCCCCGCTCCCCGGTGTGCACGGAGACGCCCTCGTCGAGGCAGCCCTGGAGCAGGGCCGCGATCATGCCGCGGCCCAGGCCCTCCACGCGGTCCCGCTCCCGCTGCTCGAGCACGTCGGGTGGAAGGTGGCCGGTGCCGCCGCCGATGGGGGTCTCCGCGACCGTCATACGGCGCGGGACGCCGACGAGCTTGTCCTCCCATCGGCCGAGGTCGATGAAGCTGAACAGGTCGGGTTCGAGGGAGCGTCCGCCCTGCGGCATGCCGCCGGGCCGCTCGGGGTGGTAGTCGGGGTAACCGGCGACGAGGCGCATCTTCAGCGGCGTGGTGTCGAGCCAGTCGAGCAGTTCGGGAACGGTGTCGACGAACGCCTCCGCGAGCTCGGGCAGGATCATCCCGTGCGACAGGGATTCGAGGTAGGCGAGGGACTGCTCGCGCGAGTCGACGATCCCCGCCTCCCGCGCGTACCGGTTGTTCGGCAGCCACGCCACGGCGCTCGACAGGCACGTGGTACCGCCGAGCAGTTCGCCCTTCTCGAACACGCCCACTCGGGCACCGCACCGGGCAGCCGACAGGGCGGCGCACAGTCCGGCGCCCCCGCTGCCGAGCACGATGACGTCGTATGCGGCCGATCCGTCGTTGTCTTGCATCGCAATTCCCTCTCTCGGGGTGGTTCAGTCGAAGGTGGGTGACGGACTCGGTCGGAGTCGTCCGTCCTGCTCGGCGAGGGGCGGCGGGTCGGGTGCTGTCGCAGCCGTGAGGACCGTCCCGTACGTCGCGGTCGGCGTCGCGTACCGGACCTCGAGCCGGCGTTCGCCGAAGTACCAATGCCCGTTCCGTCTGACGTAGCGGTCGTGGTACCGCAACGCGAGGATGTTCTGCACCCCCGCCTGCGCGAACTCGACGTGGCAGGGCACGACCCCCTGCGCCGTGTCCTCATCGGTGAAGTCCACCGTGCCGGGGTGCGGGGTGTGCACGCTGACCCCGTCGTATCCGTCGAGCGCGGCACGAACGTAGGTGACGATCGCGCCCCGCCCCCACAGCGATTCCGACAGACCGTGGAACGCGGCGTCCGGCGCGTACAGCGCGGCCAGCGTCTCCATGTCGTGGTCGTCGACGGCCAGGGCGTACCGCGTCGCCAGTTCGCGGATCTCGAGGACATCCTCCGTCCGTCGCGGGTGGCGGTCCCGGCCGTCGAGCATGTCGTGTCCTTCCGTCGCGGAGCGCGTTTCGGGGCCTGTCACTACTTCACCAAGGCGCCGGCGTCGATCGGCATCGTGATGCCGGTGACGAAGCGGGACTCGGCTCCGGCGAGGAACAGAACGGCGTTGCTGACGTCGTCGGGTTGCACGAACGGGACGTCGAGGGCGTGCATGCCGTGCAGCAGGGGTTCGACCTGTTCCCGGGTGGGCTGCGGCTCGTCCGGGAGGAACAACTTGTAGATCGCGTCGTTCAGCAGCATCCGGGTCTCCACGTTGGTCGGCAGGACCGCGTTGACCCGGATACCGTCGGGGCCGAGTTCGTTGGCGAGACTGCGCATCACACCCAGCACGCCGTGCTTGGCCGCCGCGTAGTGGGCGTTGTTCGGCAAGCCCTTCAGTCCGGCGATGGAGCTGATCAGCACGATGCTGCCGCCGCGGCCGCCGGCACGCAGGTGCGGGACGGAGGCCTTCACCGTGTTCCACACGCCGGTGAGATTGATGTCGATCATGTCGCGCCAGATCTCGTCGGTGAGCTCCTCGACCGGATAGCTACCGGCGATCCCGGCGTTGGCGACGACGACGTCGAGGCGGCCGAACCGCTCGACCCCCGTCGCCACGGCCTTGGCGACCGCGGCCGAATCCCGCACGTCCGCTTCGGTGGCGACGATCTGCCGCCCCTCGGCCTGCACCAGGCGGACCGTCTCGTCGAGGTCCGCCCGGGTGGCCATGTCGTACGGGGCGCCCTGCACCGGAGCGCACAGGTCGAGCGCGATGATGTCGGCGCCCTCGCGGGCGAGGCGCACCGCGTGGTTGCGCCCCTGCCCCCTCGCCGCACCGGTGACGAAGGCAACCATGCCGTCGAATCCCATGACGTGAACCTCTCTCTCGACTCGCTCTTCGGTTCGCGTCACGGACCGGGCGACCGTCCCCGCGAGGGGGTCGGCCGGGCTTGCGTGCAGAGCGGTGGATCGCGAGACGCGAGAAAACGGAAGCGGAAGGAATCTCTGCATATGATTATGCTCACATGGAGCCCGGGAGGTCAATGGTCGATTCGGGGAACACCCCCGGATGCGCGGTCCGCCCGTCCCGTTCCGCCGGCGCGAAATCCCTTGAAGGCGAACCCGTCAGATCGAGAAGGGGCGCGCGTTCCCGGCCGTGGGGCCGATACGCGGTCCCGGCGTGAAGCGCGCGGGAATTCGCTTCCAACCGGGATTGACCGCCTGGTGCGCGAACGGCACCACCCGGTCGTGCAGGATTTCGTAATCCGGCATGCGGCGCAGGATCTGGCCGAGCATCTCGAGGGACAGCGCGCGGGCGATGTGCGCTCCGGCGCACCGGTGCACACCCATGCCGAACGCCGTGTGCCGGTTCGGCCACCGCTCGATGTCCACGGTGTCCGGGTCGTCGAACGCCTTCGGGTCGCGGTTCGCCGACGCCCAGCCGAGGAGCACACGATCGCCCGTGCGGAAGTCGTGCCCGTGGAACTCGACATCCCGAGTCACCGTGCGGGCCAAGGCCTGCGTGGGCGAAAAGACGCGCAGGAACTCCTCGATCGCGCGCGGCAGCTTCTCCGGGCGCTCGGCCAGGGTGCGGCGCAGCTCGTGGTTGCGGTCGAGGTACATCAGCGTCTGGCTGACGAGGGAGGCGGTGGTGCCCACGCCGCCGGAGATCAGCAGCTCCGCCATGGCGAACACCTCGTCGTCCGTGACGGGCCGGCCGTCCACCTCCGAGCCGACGAGGTGACTCAGCACGTCCTCCCGCGGACGTACGCGCCGCTCGGCGATCGCGGCCCGCAGTTGTTCCTCCATCCACGGGAACTCGACGGAGATGGCGTGCTCGAACTCCGGCGTGCCGGGCAGGTCGGAGAGCGCCGCGTGATGGGCATGCGCGTAGCGCTCCCAGTCCGTCGGCGGCAGGCCGAGCCAGTCGATCGTCACCACGGCCGGCACGCCGATGACCGTCGCGAAGTCGCACGTGCCGGCCTCGATGACCTGGTCGATGAACCACGTCGTGTACTTCTCGATCGCCGGCCGCAGGTGCTCGACGGCCGCCGGGGAGGTCAGCGGGTTGATCAGCTTGCGGTACTTGCGATGTTCCGGAGGATCGAGTTCGACGGGGATGTGGTGGTTCACCGGCGTCTTGGGGATGACGGTGGCCAGGCCGTCGCCGCCGTAGGGGCACCGCGCGGACGAGAAGGTCTGGTCGTCGCGGGCGGCCTCGAACACGCCGTCGTAGTCGGTGAGCACCCAGAAGCCGCCGTGACGGGTCGAGCGGACCACCGGCCCTGTCGCCCGCATCCGACGGTAGGAGCCGACCGGGTCCTCGGCGTGCGCGGCGGAGTTGTGGTCGAAGTCGACCACGGGACAACGCGGTTCGATGCTCCGGTCGTCGAGTGTCATCGGACTCCTCCTGTCGGGCTCGTGTACGCGATCGCCGAGGGGTCCGCCATGGTGCGGGCGTCGATCGACACGATCTCGCGCATTCCGGGAACGATGTCGCGGCCGAGGTCGTCGAGGTACGCGACGACGTCGTCGGCCGTCATGTCGGGCCACTGTGCGCGCACGATCACCGGATCGACCGGCACCTGCGCCGCGAGAGCGCGCAACTGGCCGAGACAGTCGTCGGGGGTTCCGACGATCGCCTCCTCGGCGGCGACCTGCCGGAATCGTTCGGTGAGCGCGGTGGCATCGCGGGTGTCCAGTTCCCGCTGCGCGTAGGCCAGGAGGCGGTCCCGCGCCATGGATTCGAAGCGCCGGAACGCATCCTCGGTGGTGGCGCCGGGAACGATCTCGCGGCGCAGCGGATGCCGCGCCACCGGCGGCCGCCCGTGCCTGTGCCGCGCCGCGGCATAGACGCCGAACATGCGGTGCATGTCGTCGGTCCGGGTTTCGGGCGTCACCGGCCACGCGTCGCCCAGTCGCGCGGAGCGCCGGACGCCGGAATCCTTCAGTGCGCCGATCCAGATCGGCGGGTGGGGATCCTGCCAGGGACGGATGTGGGTCTTGACCCCGTCGAGCCGCCAGAACTTGCCGTGGAAGTCGACCTCGTCCTGCGTCCACATGAGCCGGATGATCTGCAGCGCCTCGTCCATCATGGCGAACCGCCGGTCGAAGTCGACGCCGAACGCGGCGAACTCCTCGCGCCGGTATCCCGCGCCGGCGCCGACGATGAGATTGCCCCGGGTCAGGATGTCGAGAGTGGCGAGTTCCTCGGCGAGCGCGACCGGATGGAACAGCGGCACCTGCACCACCATCGTGCCGATCTTCACCCCGGGGTCCAGTTCCGCCGCGATCCGCGCCAGGGTCGGGATCGGCTGCAGCCAGCGCAGGTTGCCGTAGATGTAGTGGTGGCCCATCACGATGTAGCGCACGCCGTTGCGTTGCGCGGCCTCGACCTGGCGCAGCAGTCCGTCGAGGTGCTCGCGCGGCGACAGCGTGGAGTGCACGTCGCCGAGGATCACGCCCAGGTCCATGTCTTCCCCGCTTCCGTCGACGGCTCGAGCAGCCAGTGCCGCAACTTCGCCTTGGCGACCTTGTTCAAGGTGGCGCGCGGGAACTCCGGCACCAGGTGGACCTCGCGCGGTCGTTTGAAGTCGGACAGCAGTTCTGCGCAGGCCTGTTCGATGTCGGCCGGCAGGCCGTCGGGTGCGGCGCCGTCCGGAATCACGAACGCGACCGGGACGTCACCGAGCATCGGGTCCGGTTTCGCCACGACGGCGGCCTCCCGGACGCCGGGCACCGCCGCGACCACGCGTTCGATCTCGGCGGCGGCGACGTTCTCACCGCCGACCTTGAGCATGTCCTTGGATCGCTCGACGAACCACAACTGTCCGGAGCGGTCCTGGCGCACCCGGTCTCCGGTGCGGAACCAGCCGTCGGCGGTGAAGGCCTCCCGCGTCGCGTCGTCGTTGTGCAGGTACCCGGCGAACAGGGACACGCCCGGTGTTCCGCGCACCCACAGGTCACCCACCGTGCCGGGCGCGACGGGACGGCCGTCGTCGTCGACGACGGCGACGGCGTATTCGGGGGCCGGACGTCCCATCGCCCCGTCGGGGTCGGGATGGGCCAGTTCGCTGACGACGGGGTGCGACACGGTCTCCGTCATGCCGAACCATCCGGTCATACGGATCCCGTCGGCCACCGAGTGCTGCGTCGCGCTGCCCGACCAGTGCCGGTAGGTGTGGTCGGCCGGAACGGGAGCACCGTCGAGGGCCCGGAGCATGAACGACACCACCGATGCCCACGTGCACCGGTGCCGGAGCGAGACGTCCCAGAAGCGGGACGCGGAGAACTTCGGGGTCAGCACCACGGTGGCCCCCACCCACAGCAGTCCCAGGAACGAGTAGCCCAGGGCGTTGGTGTGGAACAGCGGCAGGGTGATCAGCCCGACGTCGGTGCCGCGCAGCCCGGCGTGGGCGGCGTTGACCTGTGCGGCCCAGAGGCAGTTGGCGTGCGTCCAGACCACGGCCTTGGGCCGCGCCGTCGTCCCGGAGGTGTACTGGATGCTCGCGGGCGCGAGCGGATCGATGGACACCGGCGCGGGTGCCCCGGCGGTCCGTCCGAGCGCGCCGAGGCTGCCGGACGCGCCGTCGGGCACGGTGCCCCCCGGTGCCGCGGCCTGGAGGGTCTCGGTGCCGCCGGTCGTCGCGATCCACTCGAGTCCGGGCATGGCGGCCCGTGCGGCCTCGGCCGACCGGGTTCCGATCAGCGCGGCCCGGGGGGCGCAGTGCCGGTCGTAGTAGGCGAGTTCGTCGGCGCTGCTGCGGGTGTTGAGGCACACCGCGACCGCGCCGGTCGACACGATCGCCGCCCATCCGACGAGGAAGTCGGGGCAGTTGTCCATCAGCAGCACCACACGGTCACCGGGTGCGATGCCGCGCGCCTGCAGTCCGGCGGCGAGCCGATCCACCGCGGCGGCGAATTCCGCGTAGCTCCAGCGCTGCGCCTCGGCGCCGGTGTGCGGCTCCCAGATGAGGAAGGTCGTCTCCGGCCGGTCGGTGCGCCACCGGTCGAGCAGCCACGGCACGGTACGGCTTCCGGTAGACGCGCGGACGGCGAGGTCGGGTGCCGGTCCGTCGAGGATCGGGTACGCGGGAGCGTGTGCGGGCATTCGGGTTTCGGTGGTCACGACGGAACCTGCCAGTTCAGGTGCTTGATCCGGAAGAACTCGGCGAACCCGTCCTCGCCCATCTCGACGCCGGTGCCGCTACGCTTCGATCCGCCCCACGGCACGTCGGCCCGCATGGGGCCGCCACCGTTGATCGCGACGGTGCCGGTGTCGAGGCGCTGAGCAACGGCCACCGCCTCGGCGTGGTCGCCGAAGAGGCTCGCGTTGAGTCCGTACGGGGAGTCGTTCGCGACGGCGACCGCCTCGTCGACGTCCCGGTACGGCAGGACCACCGCGACGGGGGCGAACAGTTCCTCCCGGCAGATCTCGGCGGAGTTGTCCACGCCCGTCACCAGGGTCGGCGGCAGGAACCAGCCCTTGCCCACCGGCCGCTCGCCGGCGACCGCGATCCGGCCGCCGGCGGCGACGGCGCGGTCGAGATAGCCGCGCACGCGCGCGAGGTGCTCGGCGGAGATCAGCGGCCCCACTTCGGTGCGCTCGTCGAACGGGTCGCCGGTCGGCACGTTCTCCTCGATGAATCCCGCCGCCAGATCGAGGAATTCGTCGACGCGATCGTGGGGCACGAGGATCCGGGTGGTGGCGCCGCAGCCCTGTCCGGCATTGCGGCAGAACCGCAGGATCGACGGTCCCACGGCGGTGGACGGGTCCGCCGACGGGAGAAGAATGTTGGGGGACTTGCCGCCGAGTTCGAGCACGACCTTCTTGTGGGTGGCCGCGGCCTGTGCCATCACGGCCGCGCCGACGGCGGAGGATCCGGTGAAGCTCACCATGTCCACGCCGGGGTGGGAGCTGAGCAGTTCGCCCACGGCCGGTCCGCCCGGCACGAGATTCAGCACGCCGGGCGGCAATCCGGCCTCGTCGGCGAGGTGCATGAAGGCCAGCGCGGACAACGTGCCCCGCGGCGAGGGCAGCAGGACCACGCTGCAGCCGGCGGCGAGCGCGGGCGCCACCTTCCACGAGATCATGTTCAGCGGGTAGTTGTACGGCACGATCGCCGAGACCACGCCGATCGGCTCGCGCAGCAGGAGGCTCTCGGACGACACCGCGCCGCGGATGCCGGGCAGCCGCTCCTGGTAACCGCCGCGGGGACCGCGCAGCGCCGCGTCGGCGAACCACCGGAAGTTGATCGCCGGCTGCGCCACCTGCAGGGTGCGGGCCAGACCGACGGGTGATCCGACCTCCCGCACGACCAGTTCGGTGAGTTGCCCGGCGTGCTCGTCGATCAGGTCCGCCAGCCGCCGCAGGACCTTGGCGCGCTGGTCCGGGGAGGCGGCGCGCCATTCCCCGGCGTCGAAGCTGCGGCGGGCGGCCGTGATCGCGCGTTCGGTCTGCTCCCGATCAGCGGCGGTCCACCGTGCGAGCGCCTCCTCGGTGGCGGGATCGATCGAGTCGAACGCCTCGCCGCGCCCGGTCTCCCAGCTGCCGCCGACGTGCACGGACGGGCCGTGCGCCGCCCGGGCGAGCAGGTCGTGGATCATCGCCTCTCCTCGCGTCCCGGAACGTCGATGTCGAGAATCAGGGACTGGTAGGACTTTCCGTGCGGGTCCACCCGCAGGGACTTGGAGACCCCGCCCGCGAGCGCACGGGTGAGGACGAAGTTCAGGCAGCAGTTCACCGGGATCTCGTAGCGGGTCACCTCGCCTTCGACGAGGTTCCCGAACGCCTCGGCGACGATGTCCTCGGTCAGCACCGACCGGAGCCAGTCGTAGTCGGCGTCGTCGTGCGGGAACACGCAGATGTTGCTGGTGTCGCCCTTGTCGCCGGAGCGGCTGTACGCGACGTCACGAAGTTTCATGCGGTGGTCACCTCCACGGACAGGGGTACCTCGCTGCGGGGCAGCAGGGCGGGCGTCACGACGATGGCGGGGACGACCGAGGTGACCACGCCACCTCCACCTGCGGGACCGAAGTACAGGTATTCGACCTCGTAGGCGGCGGCCTTGGCGACGTCGGGATCGAGGGCCCGTGCCGCGAGCCGCAGCCGCACCTCCGCCGGCTCGCCGCCGGCGATCCGGTCGCCGAAGAGGGTGTCGACGCCGTGCAGTTCGATCCGCAGTTCGTCGATCTGCGCCCGGATCGGTTCGAGGCGCCGGCGCACGATCTCCTCGGCGCGACGGGCGCGGTCGACGCAGCCCGGTCCGCCGTAGGAGATCTCGGCGACGGCCTTGTATCCGAGGTCGACGCCGACGAGCACCTTGAGGGTGTCGGGCCGGGCGGATCCGCGGGCGCCGGACAGGCGTACCCGGTCGGGCCCGACCTGTTCGATCCGCACGCCGCTGAAGTCCGCGGTCACGTCGGGGGTGAGATAGCGCGCGGGATCGTGGATCTCGTAGTAGAGCTGGGTGCGGGTGGTGCGCAGGTCGACGGCCCCGCCGGTGCCGTCGAGCTTGGTGACGATCAGCTCGTCGTCGTCGATCTCGGCCAGGGGGAAGCTCAGGTTGTGCGGGTCGGGGACGACCCGGTACGGCGGGTCCTCGAAGTTGCCGCCGGTGCTGTGGACGCCGCACTCGAGCAGGTGCCCGGCGAGGGTCGCGGTGCCGACGCGGTCCCAGTCGTCGAGCGACCATCCCAGCTCGTGGCAGATCGGCCCGACGAACAGGGACGGGTCGGCGATCCGGCCGCCGAGCACGATCTGGGCGTCCTGCCGCAGGCAGTCGACGATCGGGTCGGCTCCGATGTAGGCGTTGGCGGAGACGATCCGGTCGGCGAGCGCGCGCGTGGTGGTGCCGAGTTCGGGGAGCGCGACGTCGGCGGCCGTGACGGCGTCCCGCACGTCGTCGCCGCGGATGATGCCGATCCGGGTCCCCCCAAGCCCCAGAGTGCGCAGATTGACGGCGAATTCGGCCGCCGCGGCGTCGGGATTGGCGGCACCGAAGTTGCCGACGACGCGCCCTCCCGATGCGAGGAAGCGGCGCAGGATCGGCACCAGGGCGGAGATTCGTTCGTCCTGGCCGGTCGACGGATCGCGCAGGCGGCGGATCTGGGCCAGCGCCATCGTGCGTTCGGCCAGGCAGTCGAAGCCCATGTACCGGACCCGGCCGCTGTCGGCCATGGCGGCCGCTGTCTCGAGCCGGTCGTTGGCGTAGGCCGAACCCGAGCCGATACTCAGCTGCATTGGTACCTCGTCTCGTTGCGTGCGTCGGCGAATCCGGAGCGCGCGGGACACCGGAATCCGCGCACGCCGTGCCGTGGGCGGATTCCGGTTCACCGCATCGATTTTCGGACTGCGGCCCGTGCGACTCTCAGGACTTGCCGATCACGCCCGCCTCGGCGAGCGCCGCGAGCTGGTCCCCGCTCAGCCCCAGCCGGTCCGAGAGCACCTCGGCGGTGTGCTCGCCGATGGTGGGCACACCGTCGTAGCTGGGACCGTCGTAGCTGCCGAGGTGCAGCACCGGCCCCGGCATCAGCACACCCTTCATGATCTCGTTGCCCGTGATCTCGACGAGGGTGCGCTCCTGGAAGTGCGGGTCGGCGACGACGTCCGCGGCATCGTTCACCGGTGCGCTGACGACCTCGAACTTCTCCAGGGTCTCGAGCACGCTCGCCCGCGGCATCGAGCCGACCCATTCCTTCACCATCGCCTGCACCTCGTCGTTGTGCTCGAGACGCGCGGCGTTGGTGGCGTAGCGGGGATCCTCGATGATCTCGGGCCGCCCCATCGCGGCGAACAGCCGCTTGGCGATGCCCTGGTTGGACGCCGCGATGGACAGGAAGCGCCCGTCCTGGGCCTCGTAGATGCCCCGTGGCGAGGCCGCGCCGGTGGCGTTGCCGATGCGCTGCTGGATCTCGCCGAGCGCGGTGTAGCGCAGGAACATGTCACCGATGATGAACATCAGCGGCTCGTACAGCGCGACGTCGACGACGTCGCCCTGCCCCGTCCGCTCCCGCTTGTACAACGACATCGCGACGCCCATCGCGGCGGACAGCCCGGCGATGGAATCGGCGAACCCGAACGGCGGGGAGGTCGGCGGCGAGTCCGGCCAGCCGTTGACGTGCGCGAAACCGCTGGCCGTCTCGGCGACGGTGCCGAATCCCGGCAGGCTGCGATTGGGTCCGGTCTGCCCGAACCCGGACACCCGGGCCAGCACGAGCCCCGGGTTGTCCGCGCTCAGCACGTCGTAGCCCAGGCCCCACTCCTCGAGCCGGCCGGGACGGAACGACTCGACGACGACGTCGACCTCGGCCGCGAGCCGGCGCACCAGGTCGCGGCCTTCCGGCGAACGCAGGTCGATGCCGAGGGACTTCTTCCCGGCGTTGAGACGGGAGAAGCCCAGCGACAACCCCTCCTTCTGCGGAACCCATTGGCGTGCGAAGTCTCCGGTCGTCGGGTCCTCGACCTTGACCACCTCGGCGCCGAAGTCGCGGAGCATGCGCCCCGCGGTGGGGGCGGCATACATGGTGCCGAGCTCGAGCACCTTGACTCCCGCGAGCGGACCCGCAGCGGATGCGTTCATCGTCGTCTCTCCTAGCCTTGTCGTCCGGTTCGGCCCTGCCGAATGCGATGTTGCCGAATACCTTGCCGGCGAATCAGATCCGCCACTGGATGTGCTTGACCTCGAGGTACTCGCGCATCCCCCACTCACCGAGTTCGCGGCCGACTCCCGAGCGCCCGTAGCCGCCGAAGGGCGCGTCCGGCCGCATGGCACCGCCGCCGTTGATCCACACCGTTCCGGCGCGGATCTTCTCCGCGACGCGGCGCGCCTCGACCGGGTCGTCGCACCACACGTTCGCGGCGAGACCGAAGGGGGTGTCGTTGGCGAGGCGGATGGCCTCCTCGGTGTCCTTGAACGGCAGGATCACCGCGACGGGACCGAAGATCTCTTCCTGCACCGCGCGCGCGTTGGGCGGAAGGTTGCCGAGCAGAACCGGATTGACGAACCAGCCCTTCTCGGGCAGTGGCTTGGTCACCTCGAGCAGCTTCTTGCCGCCCTCGGCTGCCGCGCCGTCGATGAAGCCCTGCACGCGGCCCTGGTGGTCGGGCCGGATCATCGGGCCGATGTTCGTCGCACGGTCCCACGGGTCGCCGACGACCATCTGGTCGAACGCCGACGCGCCGGCCTCGAGGAACTCGTCGTAGACCGAGTCGTGCACCAGCAGCCGGGCGAGGGCGGCGCAGCCCTGACCGCCGTTGCGGGACCAGCGCAGGTGCATCTCGACGGCGATCTTCTGCACGTCCACGCCGGGCAGCACAATGTTCGGCGACTTGCCGCCGAGCTCGAGGGTCACGCCGGCCAGGTTCGCCGCGGCCTGCTCCATGATCTTCGCGCCCACACCGTCGGAACCGGTGAAGGACACCCGGTCCACGTCGGGATGCGAGGACAGCCGCTGCCCGACGTCCGCGCCGCCGATGACGACGTTCATCACGCCCGGCGGCAGACCCGCCTCGCGGATGAGATCGCCCAGGAAAAGGGTGGTCAGCGGGGTGCGCGGGGACGGGAGCAGCACCACGGTGCAGCCGGCCGCGAGCGCGGCGCCGAACTTGAAGATCGCCAGGTTCAGCGGGTAGTTGTACCCGGTGATCGCCGCGACGACGCCCACCGGCTCGTACACGACGTCGCTCATCGTCGGCACCGGCTTGTCGTACTCGCCGAGATGGACGGTGCGGTCGGTCTTCGCGGCCTCGGCGGCCCACCGCAGGTGCTCGTCGACGGCCATCTTGACCTGCAGGTACTCGGCGAGCGCGACCGGCGTGCCGACCTCGTTGACGATCGAGGGCAGCAGCCGGTCGGCGGCCTTCTCGAGCACGTCGGCGAAGCGGTGGATGTGGCGGGAGCGCTCCTCGCCGCTCAGGGCGGACCACGCCGGGAAGGCGGCGCGGGCGGCGGCGACGGCGGCATCGACCTGGTCGGTGGAGGCGCCGCCGACGGTGGCGATGACCTCCTCGGTGGCCGGGTTGTAGACGTCCCACGTCTCACCGGCGGGCTCGACCTCCCGGTCGCCGATCAGCAGGGTCCGGGTTTCGGGAACCCAGTCCTTCAACGGGAATTCGGTTTCGGGCGCTGCAGTCATCTCAGGCACCTTCCTCGGTGGTGGGGCGCTTGGCCATCAGGCCGACGCGCTCGAGCAGGCAGACGAGTTCGTCGCGCTGGTTGAAGCCGCGGTGTTCGAACCACACGATGCCGCTGTCGGTGCGGCTCTCGGATTCCCGCTTCTTCAGGATGGTGGTCTCCGCGCGCAGGGTGTCGCCGTGGAAGACCGGATTCGGGAACTTGACCTTGTCGTAGCCGAGGTTCCCGAGCGTGGTCCCCATGGTCAGCTCGGGAACGTGGAACGCACCGATGAGCGCGACGGTGAACAGGCTGTTGACCACCCGCTGCTTGTGGATCGTCGTCTTGCAGAACTCCTCGTCGAGGTGCAGCGGCTGAATGTTCATCGTCAGCGAGGTGAACAGCACGTTGTCCATCTCGGTGACGGTGCGGGTCATCGAGTGCTTGTAGTGCTTCCCGACCTCGAACTCCTCGAAGTACAGACCGCGCATCACCGTTCACCTCTCCGTAGGATCGCCTCGGCTCGTTCGAGCCATTGAATTGCCTTGTCGTAGTGGGCCTTGTCGATGTGCAGGCCGCGATACCGCAGCGCGCCGACGCCCTCCGCCTCCGCCTTCTCGTAGGCTTCGGCGAGTCCGCGGTAGAACTCCAGGTCCTGCTCCGACGGGCTGAACACGTCGTTGACGGTGGCCACGTGGGAGGGGTGGATCGCAATCATCCCGCGGAACCCGAGCTGCCGGCCTCGCACCGCGAAGTCGCGAAGCCCGTCCAGGTTCTCGAGATCCTCCCACAGGCCGGTCAGGGCGTGGATGCCGGCCTCCCGGCAGGCGAGCAGCACCCGGCTGCGCAGGTAGAGGGTTTCCTGCCCCTCGGGGGTCCACTCGTAGCCGACCTCGCGGGCGATGTCGGCGTGCTCGGCCGACGGGCCGATCATGGCGCCGACGCGCGGCGACGCCGTGGCCACCTCGAGACAGTTGTGGATGGCCTTCACCGTCTCGACGGGCACGATGTACTCGAGCCCCGCCACCCCGTTGCGCAATTCGAAGTGGTCGAGCAGCGCGTCGTAGCGCAGGACGTCGGTGGCCTGCTCGATCTTCGGGGCGAAGATGCCGGTCAGGCCCGGCACCACGACCGCCTCGAGGTCGGCCCCGGTCAGCCGGGTGGCGAGGGGGTTGACGCGCACGAACAGCCCGACGTCCCGGTTGGACTCGCGCACCCGCGCGATGGACTCGGCGACGGTCGCGCGGGCGGCCGCCTTCTCCGCCGCCGGCACGGAGTCCTCGAGGTCGAGCACGACGCAGTCGGCGCCGGCCGCGACGGCCTTGTCCACCCACTGCGGGCGGTGCCCCGGGACGAACAGGATCGAACGATACGGCTGCACGTCGTCCTCCTAGTAGCTTCGCGGCAGGCCCAGCACGTGCTCGGCCGTGTAGTTGAGGACCATCTCCTGGCTGATCGGCGCGATCCGCATGAGCCGCGCCTCCCGGAAGTACCGCTCGACGTGGAACTCCTTGCCGTAGCCGAAGCCGCCGTGGGTCTGCAGGGCGACGTCGGCGGCGTAGAAGCCGGCCTCGGCGCACAGGAACTTCGCCGCGTTCGCCTCCCGTCCGCACGGCAGGCCCTGGTCGACCATCCACGTCGCCTTGTCCAGGACCGCCTCGGCGGCGTCGAGGCGGATGCGGGCCTCGGCGAGCTGGAACGCGATGCCCTGGTTCTTCCCGATGGGACGGCCGAAGACCTCGCGTTGCTTGGCGTAGTCGACGCCGCGACGCAACGCCGCCTCACCGATGCCGAGGGCGGCGTTCGCCGAGATGACGCGTTCGGCGTTGAGGCCGCCGAGGATGGTGCGGAAGCCGTGCCCGACCTCACCGACGACGTCCTCGTCCGCGACGAACAGCTCGTCGATGAACAGCTCGTTGGTGTCGACGGCGTTGCGGCCCATCTTGGGGATCGGCCGGATCTGCACCTTGCTGCGGTCCATCTCCGCGAACATCAGCGTCATGCCGGCGGTGCGCTTGGCGTTCTCGTCGCGGGGGCTGGTGCGGCACAGCAGGAGCATGCGCTCGGCCTCCTGCGCCTTGGTGATCCACACCTTCTTGCCGGACACCAGCCAGCCGCCGTCGACCTTCTTGGCGAAGGTGCGGATGTTGGTGGTGTCCGTGCCGGCGTCCGGCTCGGTGACGGCGAACGAGGTGTGCAGCTCGCCGGTGACGACGCGCGGCAGGTACTTGCGCTTCATCTCCTCGGAACCGTGGTGGATGATCGGCTCGAATCCGAAGATGCCGATGTGCACCGCGCTGCACCCGCCCATGCCGGCGCCGGACGCGGCGATCTCCCGCTCGACGATCGCGGCCTCGGTGACGCCGAGGCCGCCGCCGCCGTACTCCTCGGGGACGGTGAGACCCATCCAGCCGCCCTCGGCCATGGCGTTGTAGAACTCCCACGGGAACTCGTGGGACTCGTCGTGCTCGGCCCAGTACTCGTCGGGGAACCGCTTGCACAGATCGTGGATCCCCCGCCGGATCTCCTCGTGGGTCTCGTTCTTGCTGTAGTCCATCTCGGTTGCCTTTCCCGGCCGTCAGACCGCGGGGACCGCGGTGCGGTCGGCGTCGGAGACCGCGGTGCGGTCGTAGGTGTCGGGGGTGATGCCCTCTTCGCGCAGGACCGCCTTGCGGACCTTCTCCGACGGTGTCTTGGGCAGTGCGCCGACGAATCGAAGGTAGCGCGGGATCGCGAAGGCCGGAATCCGGCCGTCGCACCAGGCCAGGATCTCCTCCGGACCGACGTCGCCGGTGCCGACCACGGTCGCGAGCACCTCGTCCTCGCCGCCCTCGACGTCGGCGGGGACACCGATCACCGCGCATTCGACGACGGCCGGGTGCCCGAGCACCGCCTGCTCGATCTCGTAGGAGCTGATGTTCTCGCCGCGACGGCGCAGCGCGTCCTTGTACCGGTCGACGAAGTAGAACCAGCCGTCCTTGTCCTTCTTGAGGGCGTCGCCGGTGTGGAACCACAGGTTGCGCCACGCCTCGAGCGTCTTCTCCGGCATGTTGTAGTACCCCATGCTGCACGTCCACGGCTGCACCGGACGCACGACCAGCTCGCCGACCTCGCCGACCTCGACCTCGCGGTCCGTCTCCGGGTCGACCAGCCGGATGTCGAACCACTCGGAGGCCGCGAGCCCCGCGGCACCGGCCGGCCGGGGCACCCCGTAGGGCGCGACGATCGGCGCGCAGGTCTCCGTCAGCCCGAACGCGTCGACGAAGGCCTCGATGCCGTAGCGCTTCTTGAAGTCCTCGACGATGGAGCTGGCCGTCGGCGCCGCGTACACGCAGCGCAGGCGGTTGTCGAGGTCGTTCTCGCGCGGCGGCTGCTTCCACGCGAAGTCCATCATGACCCCGACGAAGTTGGTGACGGTGACGTCGTCGTCGCGCACGTGGTCGATCCAGCGGCTCGCGCTGAACTTCGAGCGCACCACGGCCCGCGCCCCGGCCACCAGGGCGGGGTAGACCGCCATGAACTGGGCGTTGCCGTGGAACAGCGGCGTGGTGGTGAGGTAGGTGTCCTCGCGGGTGAGCCGCGTGAAGCACACCACCTCCTGCGCGAAGAAGTACAGCTGCGAGTTCGGCATCGCCACGCCCTTGGACGGGCCGGTGGTCCCGGAGGTGAAGAAGATCGCGCCGAGGTCCTGGGGCCGTGCCTGCGGCAGCTCCTGCACCTCGCCCGCCTCCAGCGTCTCCCACGCCTCGGCGTCCCAGCCGTTGGCGCGCAGCAGTTCGAGTGCCAGGTCGCGGTTTCCGGCGCCCGAGTCGACCACCCAGAACTTCTCGATGCCACGCGCATGCTCGGCGATCGCCACGAACCGCTCGGCGTAGGTGTCGTCGATCACCGCCCACCGCGGCTCGACGGTCACCACCTGGTGGCGGAGGAACTCGCCCTCGTAGTTGGTGTTGATCGGCACCTCGACGAGTGCGCCGACCGCCGTGCCGAACCAGGAGCGCACGAGCTGGGACGAGTTCTGCGCCATGATGATCACCCGGTCACCCTGGTGCGCGCCGGCCCGGTACCAGGAGCTCGCGATCCGTTCGGCGGAGGAGAGCATCTCGGCGTAGGTGAAGCGCCGATTCTCCTCCGGCGTGACGAGGAACTCCGAATCCGGCTGGGACGCAGCGTACGTGCGCAGCACGTGGCCCAGCGTCCAGTCCTCCGGGTCGGTGAAGGTCGGTTTCAGATCGGTGTAGGTCTGCATCAGGACAACTCCCGGTTTGCGGGGATCGCGGTGATCGACGGAACGATTTCCTTGCCGAGCCGGGAGATGGCGGCGATGGTCTCGTCCGCGTCCATCGTCGGCCACTGCGGACGCATCAGCAGCGGGTCGACCGGCATGGTGGTCACCAGGTCGGTCAGCTGGGCGACGACCTGCTCGGGATCGCCGACGACGGCGTGACTCGACACTGCCTTGGCGAACTCGTTCTCGAGGTCGGTGCCCTTCATGACGTCCAGGCCCTTGTTCGCGTAGGTGAGGTAGCGGCCCTGCGCCACGCGGGCGTACTCCTGCATCGCCTGCTCGCGGGTGTCGGCGACCAGCACGTTGCGGCGCAGCGGCTGCGGGCCGAATTCCTTGCCCCGCTCGGCGAAGAGATCCCGCACGACCCGGAAGCGTTCGAGCACTTCTTCTTTCGGGGTCTCCGGCGGCGTCGCGTACGCGTCACCGTACTTGCCGGCGCGGCGGACACCGCCCATCGCGTGCGCGCCGATCCAGATCGGCGGATGCGGATCCTGCACCGGGAACAGGTGCGGCTTGACGCCCTCGAGCTGGAAGTACTTGCCGTGGAAGGTGACCTCTTCCTCCGTCCACAGCTTCTTCATGATCTGCAGCGACTCGTCGAACCGTCCGGCCCGCTGCTTGAACGGAATACCGAGGTAGTCGAACTCCTCGGGTCGATAGCCCAGGCCGGCACCGAAGATCAGCCGCCCCTCGGTGACCACGTCGAGCGTGGCGATCTCCTCGGCCAGCATCACGGGGTGATACAGCGGCGCGATCATGATCTGGGTGACGAGCTTGATGTGCGGCTCGACGTGCGCGGCGAGGCGCGCGAGCAGCGGCACGGGCTGCAGCCACCGCAGTTCCCCGTAGAGGAAGTGCTGGCCGATCGCGATGTAGGTGAAGCCGTTCTCCTGCGCCGCGTCGACGATGCGCAGTACGTCCTTGAACTGCTGTGCGGGGCTCACCGACTTCGGAACGTCGCTGAGCAGCAATCCGACCTGAACCATGGTCTTGTCCCTCCCGGTCGAAGTGGTCGTTACTGAGCGGTGAGTCCGCCGTCGACCGGAATGGTCACGCCGGTGATGTAGCTGGCATCGTCGCTGTTGAGGAAGGCGATCACCGACGCGATCTCCTCGGGCTGAGCACCCCGGCCGAGCGGGATGGTGGCGACGAAGTCCTTGGTCAGAGCCGAGACGTCGGCGCCGGGCTCGCGCCCGAAGAACTGCGAGAGCATCGGCGTGACGACCTGGCCGGGGCAGATCACGTTGACCCGGATACCGTCCTTGGCGCCGACGAGCGCGAGGGAGCGGGCGAACGGGACGAGCGAGCCCTTGGTCATCGAGTAGATCGGGCTGAACGGCGAACCGATCAGCGCGGACGTCGACGACGTGAGGGTGACCGAGCCCTTGCCCTCCGCCTTCTTCAGCAGGTCGAAGCCGAGGGTGGTGGAGTAGTAGGCGCTCTTGACGTTGACCGCGATGTTCTTCTCCCAGTCGGCGTCGCCGACCTCGAGGCCGCCCGGGCCGGGCATGCCGACCTGCGCGTGCAGCGCATGGAGGACGCCGTGGTCGGCGTCGATCTTGCCGAACAGCGACCGGAGATCGTCGTTGTTCGTCGCGTCCACCCGCATCGGAGTGGCCTGACCGCCCTCGGCCCGGATCTCCTCGGCGACGGTGACCGCACCGTCCTCGGACAGGTCGGCGACGTACACGTGGCCGCCTTCCTGGGCGATGCGATGGCTGATCGCGCGGCCCATGCCCGAACCACCGCCGATGATCGCGGCAATACGTCCCTCGTAACGACCCAGCATTTCGTTCACCTCGTTCTCGAGAAGTTCTTCGTTGATGTGCAATGTCAGGCGCGCTGATCGAACGTGCGGCCCAGGAGCTCGGAGACGATCCGGGTGCGCTGCATGGTCGGCGTGCCGCCCGCCAGCGCCCATCCGTGCGAATCGCGGTGCAGCCGCTCGATTCCGAACTCCTCGGTGTACCCGTTGCCGCCGTGCAGCTGGATCGCCATGTCGGTGACGCGCTTGGCCATCTCGTTGGCGGTGCACTTGGCGAGGGAGACCTCGAGCGGATCGGGCAGGCCGTCGGTGATGTTCGCGACGGCGCGATCGCGGAGCAGCCGAGCGGCCTCGACCTGCAGGACCATGTCGGCCAGGGTCATCTGGACGGACTGGAACTCGACGAGCGGCTTGCCGAACTGGTGGCGCTCCTGCACGTAGGTGACGGTGCGGTCGAGCGCCTCCTGCCCGATGGCCAGGCTCATGGTCGTGTTGCCCAGGCGCTCGATGGTGAACGCGCCGAACAGCTTCCTGAAGCCGCCGGCCTCGGCGACGATGTTCTCCTCCGGAACGACCACGTCGTCGTAGAAGATGTCGGCCGACGGAATGCCCCGGAAACCCATGAGCTTTTCGCGGGCGCCGTAGCTGATGCCGGGCCGGTCGGCCTCGACGAGGACGGCCCCGATGCCCTTGGCGCCGGGGGCATCGCCCATGCGGCAGTAGGTGAGGTAGACGTCGGCCTCGCTGCCGTTGGAAATCCACCGCTTCATGCCGTTGACGACGACACCCTTGTCGGTGCGCACGGCCTTGGTGGTCATGTCGGTGGCGGCGGAGCCGGCGTCGGGCTCGGAGATCGCGACGGCCATGGTCTTCTCGCCGGCGACGATCTGCGGCAGGAACGTCTTCTTCTGGTGTTCCGTGCCCAGGCGGGCGATGGCCTGCGCCGGGCCGGTGTTGGATTCGAAGATCTGGAAGGCCGCCGGCCGGCACACCTTCGCGAACTCCTCGATCACCGCCAGGGCGTGGGACAGCGGGGCGCCGGACCCTCCGTACTCCTCCGGCAGCGAGATGCCGAGATAGCCCAGCTCGCCGAGGAAGCGACGCTCGTCGTGCGGGAACGCGGTGCGTTCGAGATCCCACTGCGCAGCCTTCGGTGCGTAGCGCTCCCGGGCTACGGTCGCCGCGGCCGCACGGATGTCCCGGAGCTCGTCGTCGACGTGCGATGTCGCCATGTCCCCACCTTTCTGTGTTCATCATTAACCTAAAGCGCCCACCGGATGTGGTCAAGGTCACTCAGTTCGATGACTCACATACTAACCATGATAATGATTAAGAGGCAATCGCTTCTCTGGTTGATGGTCGCCATCCAGGCCCGAGAGGGCCGTCACCTGCGGAATCCGTGACGTCGCCGGCGCCGCCCTGTCCTTCCCGCGCCTCCACCACCTATTGTGCAATACATCACAATCGTTATCAGTTTCTGCGGAGGTCACATGACGACACTCGACTCGTCCCCCGGGGCGCTGGAGGACCTGGCCCGGCGCCTCACCCGGCTCGAGGACCGTGCGCGCATCCAGGACCTCGTCGCGGCCTACGCCATCGCCGTCGACGACCACGACCTCGAGACCCTGCTCTCGCTGTTCACCGAGGACGGCGAGTTCGAGCGCGCCGGCTCCATCGCCCACGGGCGCGAGGAGATCCGCGAGTTCTACGTCGCCGCCATGGACCGCTACAGCCTGACCCTGCACTCGCCGCAGAGCGACCAGATCTCCGTCGACGGGGACCGCGCACGCGGATTGCTCACGGGCCGAGCAGAACTGGCGCTCGACGGGACGTTGATGATGGCGGCGTACCGGTACTCCGACGAGTACGCCCGCGTGGACGGCCGCTGGTTGTTCCGGCGCCGGGACCTGCGGTTCATGTACGCCGTGCCGTTCGAGCGGATGAATGCGGGCCTGTGCACGACCGAGCGCATCCAGTGGCCGGGCACCCCGCCCCGGCGCGCCGACTTCCCCGAGTCCCTGCCGACCTGGTCGACCTACCGATGAGGGCCCTACCGGTGTGACGCGGGCCATACGATCGGCCGGACAATGGTTTATAGTAACCATCATCATGAATTGATCTCCCGACTGGAGGAACGCCCATGACCCGCGCTGTCATCGTCGACGCCGTCCGATCCCCCATCGGACGGGGCAAAGCACAGGGAGCGCTGGCCGGGGTGCACCCCAGCGATCTGCTCGCCCAGGTGCTGGCCGGGCTCGTCGGCCGCAACGACCTCGATCCCGGCCTGATCGACGACGTCCTCATCGGCTGCGTCAACCAGTCCGGCGAACAGTCCGCCACCCCCGGGCGGCAGGCCCTGCTCGCAGCCGGATTTCCCACGCACGTGCCGTCCGTGACCATCGAACGCAAGTGCGGCTCCGGCCAGCAGGCCGTCGACTTCGCGGTCCAGGGCATCGCCGCCGGCGCGTACGACATCGTCGTCGCCGGCGGCGTCGAGTCGATGAGCCGGGTCCCGATGGGATCGGCGGCCATGGGCAAGGACCCGCACGGGCCCGCCGTGCGCGAGCGCTTCCCCGATCTCGTCCCGCAGGGCATCGCCGCGGAGCTCGTCGCGCAGAAGTGGGCTCTGAGCCGAGCCGAGCTGGACGAGTACTCGGCCCGCTCGCACGAACGCGCGGCACACGCGCGCGCCGCGGGCTGGTTCGACGGCGAGATCGTCCCCGTCACCACCCCCGACGGCGTGGTGACCGCCGACGAGACCATCCGCGAGGGCACCACCGCCGGCAGGCTCGCCGGTCTGCCCGCGGCCTTCGACACCGACACGTGGCGCGAGCGCTTCCCCGACCTGGACTGGAGGGTCACCGCGGGCAACTCCTCGCAGATCTCCGACGGCGCGGCCGCCCTGCTGATCATGTCCGAGGAGAAGGCGGCCGCGCTCGGCCTGCGCCCCCGGGCCGCGATCGTGGCCTCGGCCGTCGTGGGCGACGATCCCACCCTCATGCTCACCGGCCCCATCCCCGCCACCGAAAAGGTCCTCGCCCGGGCCGGCCTGTCCGTCCGGGACATCGCCGCCTTCGAGGTCAACGAGGCATTCGCCGCGGTCCCCCTCGCCTGGCAGCGCGAGATCGGCGCGTCCGACGACGTCCTGAACCCGCTCGGCGGCGCCGTCGCCCTCGGACACCCGCTGGGCGCGTCCGGTGCCCGGCTGATGACCACCCTGCTCAACCACCTCGAACGCACCGGCGGGCGCTACGGCCTGCAGACCATGTGCGAAGCCGGCGGAATGGCCAACGCGACCGTCGTGGAACGCCTGTAGAAACCCACTTCCGACTCAGGAGAAATCATGGACATCACCCAGGGATCGGCGGTAGTGACCGGCGGGGCCTCCGGCCTCGGTCTGGCCACCGTCAAGCGCTTCGTCGGCCTCGGCGTGCCGACGGTGATCCTCGACCTGCCCACCTCCGACGGGGAGGTCGTCGCCAAGGAACTCGGCGAGCTCGCCGTATTCGCACCGGCCGACGTCACCGAGCCCGACGCGGTGAACCGCGCACTCGACGCGGCCGAGGAACGCGCTCCGCTCCGGGCCGTCGTGCACTGCGCCGGCCGCGGCGGCACCGTCCGCGTCGTCGAGAAGGACGGCACCCCCGGTTCGCTGGACATGTACGAGAACCTGATCCGGATCAACCTGATCGGATCGTTCAACGTGCTGCGCCTGTCGGCCGCCCGCATGGTGAACAACGAGCCCGTCGACGGCGAACGCGGCGTCATCGTCCTCACCGCGTCGGTCGCGGCGTGGGAGGGCCAGATCGGCCAGATCCCCTACGCCTCCGCCAAGGCCGGTGTCGTCGGCATGACCCTCGTCGCCGCCCGTGATCTCGCCCGGAAGCTCGTGCGCGTCAACAGCATCGCGCCGGGCACCTTCGACACACCGATCCTGTCCCGGTTCTCGCAGGAGATCCGCGACGGACTCGCCGCCCAGACCCCGCACCCCGCCCGCCTCGGGCAGCCCGACGAGTACGCGAAGCTCGCCCTGTCGATCGTGGACAACGCGATGATCAACGGCGAGACGATCCGTATCGACGGCGCGATCCGCATGCAGCCCCGCTAGGAGACAGCCATGGACACCCCCGTACACGTCGAACAGTCCGACGGCGTGCAGATCATCACGATCAACCGGCCCGAGGTGCGTAACGCGATCAACACCGAGACCGCCGTCGCCGTCGCCGCGGCCCTCGACGACCTCGACGCCCGCGACGATCTCGTCGCCGGCGTGATCACCGGCGCCGGCAAGACCTTCTGCACCGGGATGGACCTGAAGGCCTTCCTCGCCGGCGAACGCCCCTCCGTCGAGGGTCGCGGCTTCGCGGGCATCACCGAGAAGTCCCCTGCCAAGCCGCTCGTCGCGGCGGTCGAGGGACACGCCGTGGCCGGCGGGTTCGAGATCGTGCTCGCCTGCGACCTCATCGTCGCCTCCGAGACAGCCGTCTTCGGCCTCCCCGAGGTCAAGCGCGGCCTGCTCGCCGGGGGCGGCGGACTCCTGCGGCTGCCGCGCCGTGTCCCGCACCAGCTCGCCGTCGAATGGTGCCTCACCGGTGAGTACTTCTCCGCGCAGACCGCGTACGAGGCGAAGCTGCTCAACCGCCTCGTGCCCGAGGGGCAGGCGCTCACCGAGGCGATCGCCCTGGCGAAGACCATCGCGAAGAACGGCCCGCTCGCACTGCGCGCCACCAAGCAGATCATCGCGCAGGCCCGGGACTGGTCCAACGAGGAGGAGTTCGAGCGCATGCGCGAGATCTACGAGCCGGTGCGTTCCTCCGCCGACGCGAAGGAAGGCGCGCTGGCGTTCAAGGAGAAGCGCGAACCCGTCTGGCAGGGACGCTGACTCAGCGGTACGACGAGCGGGGCCCGGGGAGGAAATCCCCGGGCCCCGCTCGCATTCGTGCGTCGAAAGACCGAATGTCACACCGCTTCGATCAGATCGAAGCGGTGTGACATTCGGCCACAGAATGAATCAGGCCGACGGCTTGGAGACGACCACCTCACGGCTGCCGTCCCATTCGACGAGCACGCCCGGGGTGCGCATGTCGTGACCGTCGAACGTGATCTCGCCCTGTGCACCGTCGAATCCTTCGGCGGTGACCTGCTCGAGGCCGCGCTGGATGTCCTCGCGGGACGCACCGCCGGAGGCCTTGATCGCGCGCGCCAGCAGCCATGCGGCGTCGTAGCCCTCGGCCGCGTAGTTCAACGGGTCCTCGTTGTACTTCGCCCGGTACGCCGCGACGAAGTCCTGGGACGACGCCGCCGGCTGGTCGAGAGTGAAGTTGGCGGTCCAGAACATGCCGGCGCCGTCAGCCCCCGCCGGGACGAGGTTCTTCGCGCCTGCACCGGTCTGGCCCAGCACCGGTCCCGTGTATCCGGCCTGGCGCAACTGCCGCATGGCCGTGGCGTTCTGGGCGCCGGTGAGCAGCATCGCCACGGCGTCGGGCCGCTCCCCGGCGATCTTCGTCGCCGAGGACGCGAAGTCCTGGGTGGTGTTCTGCACGGACGTCGTCGAGAGGATCTGGTAGCCGTGCTCGGCCTGCCCCTCGGGAAGGTTCTTCTCCGCCATCTCCGCGAGGGCCGGGTTGGCCGCGTTGAACAACACGCTGACCCGCTCGACGCCGAGGTCCTCGAGATGAGCCAGGGAGGTGCCGATGTGCGTGGTCTGCGGCGGGGTCGCCCGGAAGGTGTAGTCGCCGCCGAGCACCCCGTCGCTGGCAGACTGCGTGTAGACGGTCGGCAGCTTCGCCCGGTCGACGAGCGGCGAGATCGCGATCGCCTGGGCACTGGAGATGCCGCCGAGCAACGCGCTGACCGAGCGGTCCGCGGTCGCTTCGGTCGCCTGGCTCACAGCGGTCTGCGTGTCGCTGGCCGCATCGCGGCTCTCGAGCACGAGCTTCGACTCACCGAGGAACCCACTGCTGTTGACCTGTTCGACGGCGAGCTCGATACCCCGGAACTGGGGCAGGCCGCCGAAGGCGGTCAGACCGGTCTTGTCGGTCACGGACACGATCTTGATCTCGCCGGGCATCTCGCCGGACCCCACGGTTCCGCCGCCGCCCGAGCCGCACGCGGTGGTCAGGGCGAGCCCGGCGACACCGGCCAACGCGGCGACGGCAATACGCTTGTTCTTCATTCTCTTCCGTTCTCGGTTCAGTTGTCGGTTCCGGTGAGCGCGGCTTCACCGAGGAAGGCCAGCACCACGGACGAGTGGTTCCGCGCCTCGTCGACCGGTCCGGAGTACACGGATTCGCCGCGGTTGACCACGACGACGTCGTCCGCGATCTTCATGCCGGCCTCGGCGTTCTGTTCGACCATGAGGACGCCGATGCCACGGTCGGCGATGCTGCGCACGCTGGCCATGACCCGGTCGACCACGGCGGGGGCCAGACCCATCGACGGCTCGTCCATGAGGATGTACCCGGGCTGCGACATGAGGCTGCGGCCGAAGGCGAGCATCTGCTGCTCGCCGCCGCTGAGCAGGCCGGCGGGGCCGGACTGCCGCTCCTCGAGGATGGGGAACATCTCGAACACGGTCCGCATCGATTCCTCGCGGGCCTTCTTCGACGCCACCAGGCCACCGATCTTGAGGTTCTCGTACACGGTGAGCGAGCCGAACACCTTGCGGCCCTCGGGAACCAGGGAGATACCCCGCTTGAGGATCTTATGGGCGGGCCATCCCTTGATCGACTCGCCGTCCAGAAGCACGTCCCCGGAGCTGGGCGTGGTCAGCCCCGCGACGGTGCGCAGGGTGGTGGTCTTGCCGGCGCCGTTGGCGCCGAGGACGAGCGTCACCCGGCCCGGCCGCGCGGTGACAGACACCCCGCGCACCGCACTGACCTTGCCGTAATCGACGTGCAGATCACGAATCTCGATCATCGTTGTCCTGCTTTCCGAGATAGGCCTCGCGTACCGCCGGATCACGCACCACGTCGGCGGGGGAACCGGAGGCGATGAGCTGTCCGGAGTTCATGGCGAAGAGGTGATCGCAGACGTCCACCATCATCTGCACGTCGTGTTCGACGATCAGCTGGGTGAGTCCTTCCGAGCGCAGGTCGGACATCAGCCGGCCGATCTCCTCGCGTTCGAAGCGGTTCATGCCGGCGGTGGGTTCGTCGAGCAGCAGCAGCTTCGGCGACATCACGATGGCGCGGGCGATCTCCACCCGGCGCTGCAGGCCGTACGAGAGCTGGCCGGGGCGCAGCTTCTCCTTGCCGTCGAGCCCGGTGCGCTCGAGGGCGGTGCGCACGGCCGCCTCGGCGGCATCGCGTTCGGTGCTGTCGACCCGTCGCCACCACCGTCGCGGTCCCGCGATCAGATCGTGCCCGAGTTCGACGTTCTCGTGCACGGTGAGATCGTCGAGGAGACGGACGGTCTGGAAGGTGCGCCCGATGCCGAGCCGGGCCACCTGCTCCGGTTGGACGCCGGAGAAGTCCCGCCCCTCGAAGTGCATCGATCCGCGGGTCAGGGGCGTGAGCCGGGTGACGGCGCCGAGCAGGGTGCTCTTGCCCGACCCGTTGGGTCCGAGGATGCCGGAGATCAGGCCGCGCTCGAGGCCGAGGGTGATGCCGTCGACGGCCTTGATGCCACCGAAGTGGACCGCAAGATCCTCGATGCGCAGCACCTGGTCCGGAACCCGCCGGCCGGGAAGGCCCTCCTGGGGAGCGGCTTCGGTGGTCATCGCGTTTCTCCTGTCGAGGCGGAGTGGGCACCGGTGCCGGCGAGTTCGGCGCCGAGTTCGGCGGCGGCCGCGTCGTCCGCCGCGTCGGCGAGACGTTCCGCAGCGGCCTCGTCCTCGAGCGCCGCGCTGTCGCGGCGGGCGAGGCGCCGACGGTACAGATCGGTGACGACGCCGGTGATACCGCCGGGCATGAAGATCGCGGCGATGGCGACGATGATGCCGTAGACGATGCTCTGGTAGGTGCCCACCTGCTCCAGCATCACCGGAAGCCACGTGAAGATGAGGGCGCCGATGAGCACACCGAGCCAGGACCGGGAACCACCGACGATGATGATCGTCAGCGCGAGCACGATCAGCGGGAAGCCGATGTTCTCCGGGGCGATGGCCGTCATCATCAGGATGTTCAGGGCGCCTCCGAGCGCGCCGAGCACACCGCTGATCACGAAGGACATCCGGCGGTAGCGGGCGACGTTGATGCCCATGGCCGAGGCGAGTTCCGGGTCTTCGCGGACCGCCTCGATGCGCCGGCCCATGCGGCCGCGCTCGCTGAGGATCATCGCCGCGACCACGGCGGCACAGACGACGGCCAGGTGCGGGACGGAGATCTCCGGGGTGGTGAGAACGCCGAACAGGCCGACCGAGCCACCGGTGAGCTCGCCCCCGTTGTGGGCGACGACGGTGACGATCATGACGAACGCGACGGTGGCCATGGCCAGATACAGACCGGCGAGGCGCTGCAGGATCAGCGAGAGCAGGTATCCGATGACCGCGCAGATCGCGACGATGGCCGCGGTCGCGGAGATCGCGTCGAATCCGTAGTGCAGCACGAATATTGCGGCGCCGTAGGAGCCCATGCCGTAGAAGGCGGCGCCGGCGAAGGAGAACACTCCCATCCGGAACTGGATCTGGATGCTCAGGGCGAGCAGCAGGACCGTGAACGTGCTCTGGATGAGGACGATGTTGGAGAAGTAGAAGTCGCTCATACCCGTCGCACCTCCTTCCTTCCGAAGATGCCCTGCGGCCGCAGCAGCAGAACCACGAGGATGAGGCCGAAGCCGACGGCGTCGACCCAGCCGCCGCCGGTGTAGCGGAGCACCAGGACCTCGGAGAACGCGAGCACCATCGCGCCGAGCGCGGCGCCGCCGGTGCTGCCCACGCCGCCGAGGATGATGATGGCGAACGCCTTGATGAGGAGGGTCTCACCGCTCTCGGCGGTGATGGCGCCGAGGTTGTAGGTGAGCAGGGCACCGGCGAGGCCGGCGAGGCCGCCCGACACCGCCATCGTCAGCAGCGACAGCTGGCGCCGCTTGACACCCATCAGTTCGGCGGTCTCCGAGTCCACGCCGATGGCCCGCAGGGCGAGCCCGTGGCTGGTGTTCTTGAGCCAGAAGGAGATCGCCAGCGTGAGGATCAGCGCGCAGCCGAGCACGATCAGGCCCGTGCTCGTCAGTCGCAGGTCGCCGACGGTGTAGACCGACGTCTCATACGAGCTGCCCACGAAGCCGAACGGCTCGCTCAGCGTGCGGAACTGCACGACGGCGACCGGGATGGTGCCGATTCCGATGCCGCCGATGAGGATCTGCAGTTCGGCGGTCCGCTGGTTCTTGGCCCGGCGCAGGATCGGCTGGAAGGCGAAGACGTCGATGGCCGCCGAGAGCGCCGCCCCGACCACGACGGAGATCAGGCAGACCGTGACGAGCCCGAGACCGACGTTGGACACGATCTGGGAGGCCACGAACGCGGAGAACATGAAGATCCCGCCGTGGGCGAAGTTGAGGATGTCGATCGTTCCCCAGGAGATGCTCATTCCCAGGCAGAAGAGCAGGTAGATGGAGCCGAGCACGAGCGCGTCGATCACCAGCTGTGACATGACGCCTGCCTTCCTCCGGCCGGGATGCCCCGGCGGCGGTGCGATGTTCTTCCGGTCATTCGTCGAACTCCTTGGTGCACAGGTGCGGAGCGATCCGCACTACTTCGCCGATTCCTGGTCGTCGATCAGCACTTCTTCCGTGCCGTTCCATTCCACGAGCACGCCGTTGACACGCATGTCGTTGCCTTCGAAGCGCACCGGGCCGAGCGCGCCGTCGAAGCCCTCGGCCACGACCTGCTCGAGACCGCGCTGCAGGTCGTCGCGGGACGCACCGCCGGAGTTCTTGGCAGCGTGGGCGAGCATCCAGGTCGCGTCGTAGCCCTCGGCCGCGTAGTTCAGCGGATTCTCCCCGTTGTACTCGGCGCGGTACGCCTCGACGAACTGCTGCGACGACTCGTCCTTCTGGTGGAAGCTGAAGTCGGTGGCCCAGTACATGCCCGCGCCCGCGGCACCGGCGGGTGCGAGGTTGCCCGCGCCGGCGGCGGGGTTGCCCACCACGGTGCCGGTGTAGCCGGCCTGGCGCAGCTGCGACATGGCCGTGGAGTTGCCGGCGCCGACGAGCAGGACGATGACCGCGTCGGGCTTCTCACCGGCGATCTTCGTTGCGGTGGTGCCGAAGTCCTGCGTGGTGGCCTGGACGGAGGTGCTCGACAGGATCCGGTAGCCGTACTTCTCCTGGCCCTCGGGGATGGTCTTCTCACCGAGTCCGGCGAGCGTGACGTTGCCCGCGTTGTAGAGCACGCTCACGGTCTTCACGCCCTGCTGCTGCAGCCGCTCGAGCGCCTTGACGAAGTAGGTCTCCATCGGAGCCGTCGCGCGATAGGTGTAGTCGCCGATGACGACGCCCTCGCTGCCGGACTGGGTGAAGATCGTCGGCAGCCCGGCCCGTTCCACGAGCGGGGCGATGGCGACGGCATGGGCGCTGAGCACCGGCCCGAGCAGAGCGCTGACACTCTTGTCGGTCAGCGTCTCGGTGGCCTGGCTGACCGCGGTCTGCGTGTCGCTCGCCGAATCACGCTTCTGCAGAACGATCTTCGAGTCGCCCAGGTAGTTCTGCTCGTTGATCTCTTGGATCGCGAGTTCGATGCCCTTGAGCTGGCTGTTACCGACGTACGCCGTGGTGCCGGTCTGGTCGGTCACGGAGACGACCTTGATCTCGGCCGGCAGGTCACCGTCGGCGACGGTGCTGTTTCCGCCGGAACCGCAGGCGGCCGTGAACAGGACGCCGAACGCGCTCGCGGCTCCGAGCAGACGACGCCGGACTTTCCGGTCGACTCGAGACATGTGTGCACCTTCCGGTCGAATGATATGCATCATTAGTCGTGATGCCCGTCACAGTAGAGCCACGCCGACGAAATGTCCAGAGGTCGACCCGGATATGCGCAGGAATTATTTGCGGGCGGGGACGCGTACGGGGTCCACGGCGACGGCCGGTGTCCACCGACCCCGTCCCGCCCCCGCGACGGCCACACACAAGAGGACAAAAATCGTTACCGCACCGGCGGATCCGTAGGAGTATCCCCACGCCGACGAGAAGGCGCCGGCCACCAGGATCATCACCGCCGCGAAGCCGTACGACGAACACGCGTACAGCGAGGTGCTCCTCCCCTGCTCCACCGGCGTCATGCCGGCGGTGAGCAGGATGAGGCCCTGCGCGTACGCGAAGCCCTGCCCGATGCCCCACAGGAAGCTGCCGGCCAGTACCGGCCACAGCGTGTGGGCGACGAGGCCGGCGGCGACGAACACGCCACCGCCGGCGAGCAGGAGCAGACACAGCTGGGGCCCCGGGGAACGGCCTGCGGCCCGGGCGAGGTAGGGGCCCGACCAGGCCGTGACGAGCAGGATGATGGCGGCGAGGACGCCGACCACCAGCAGCTCGGACCCGATCCCGTCGCGCAACGCCGACGGCAGCACGCCGACGGCGATGCCGCCGACTGTCCACCCGGCCGCACCCAATCCGTAGGCGGGCAACCTGTTCCGGTCGAACGCGGCGCCCGCGCCGGCCGGAACGGGCCCCGCCGGTCGCGGGGGCTCGGCGTGCCGGAGCGCGGAAAGTCGGCGCCTGTTCCCCCACAGCGCGGCGGCGAGCAGCAGTCCCGAGAGCACGAGGGAGACGGCGTGCAGCCGATAGATGAGAACGGTGGGCTCCGGCAGCAATTGGGCGACGGTCGCCGCGGCGATCAGGCCGAGGAACGAGCCGGCGATCGCGCCGGTCGCCGCAAGGGTGCGGCCCGCGTCGCCGCGCGCCGCCACGGCGAGCGTGGCGGCGGATCCGGTGGCGAGCCCGACACACGTTCCGGTCAGGGCACGGCCGACGAAGAGCAGCCAGGCGGTGTCGGCGCCGGACCACAGGGCGACGTCGCCGAGAAGCCCGACGACGAGCGCACCCGGCAGGACCGCCCACGCGAACCGTCCGAGCGCGGTCCTGCTCACGAGCAGGAACATCGACACCAGGGCGACGAAGTACGTCACGAACAGGGCGGCCAGCACGAACGGGGACAGGCCCAGATGGTCCTCGTACAACGGCAGGATCGGGCCCGGAATGTTGGACCCGACGACGGCGAACGTGAACGCGGCCGCCACCGCGGCCCCCAGGAGCACCGGTCCCCGGCCGGGTCGCGGAGCCCGGACCGCGATCATGCCCGTACGGGCAGACTCTTCACGAGCGGTGGGTCGTAGTCGGTCCTTCCGATCTTGGAAGCGCCGCCCGGCGAGCCGATCTCGGCGAAGAAGTCGGCGTTGATCTGCGTGTACCCGGCGCGGTCCTCGGGGACGTCGTCCTCGAAGAAGATCGCCTCGACGGGGCAGACCGGTTCGCAGGCGCCGCAGTCGACGCATTCCTCCGGGTTGATGTACATCATCCGGCCGCCCTCGTAGATGCAGTCCACCGGACACTCCTCGATGCACGCCTTGTCGAGGACGTCGACACAGGGCTCGGTGATGGTGTAGGTCACTGCGCACTCCTCCGATTCGATGACCGCGTGATTTAGGTCATAATCATATTCATTGATTGTCCGGTGTCAATGGGTGTCCGCTCCGAGGGCCTCGACGACCGGCCGGCGACGCACCACCGCGACCCCGGCACCGCACACGCAGGCCAGGAAGAACCCGCAGAAGGCGTAAGTCGCCGGGCGCAAGCCGATTCCGTCCGCCAGGAACCCCAGCCCGAGGATCCCCGACCCGACGGTGGCGTATCCGGCGAGCCACACCATGGACACCACCTCGGCGGTCCGCCCCTCCGGCGCATACCCGCGCGCGAGGGTGAGCCCGGCGAGCTGGGCCAGGCTCTGCCCGAGGCCTGCCGCGATCGCGGCCACGACGATGACGGGCACCGAGGCGGCGCCGACGGCGCCGGCGATGAGCACCGCAGCCAGCGCGGAAACCGAGAGCCCGACCACCGCGACCCGGTAGATGCTCATCCGGCGGACGAGGAACTGCGCCCCGGCCCCGGCCCCGAAGACCACGAACGACACCGCGCCGGCCAGGGTTCGCGAGTCGTTGCCGAGCAGGTCGGCGATCAACGCCGGGCCGAGGGAGATGAACAGCCCCGCCAGCGCGAAGGGGCTGCCGGCCACGGCCATGGCCAGCAGCACGGTTCCCGCGATCTCGCGCGGGACGCTCGGCAGTTGCACCCAGCGACCGCCCACCCCGGCCGGGCGACCGCCGACGGCGGTCAGCGGTATCGCGGCGGCCGCCAGTGGAACGATCAGCACCAGGAAGACCAGGCGTGTGGGCGCCGGCGCGACGTCGGCCAGCACCCCGGAGAGCAGCGGGCCCACGGCCGACCCGGCGACGGGTGCCGCGCTCGCGTACAGGGCGGCACGCGCTCCGCGGCCGGGCCCGAACGCGTCGGCGATCGCCGCCGACCCCGCCGCGCCGAACGCCCCGGACGCGAGGCCGATGAAGAACCGCCCCGCCTCGAGCCACAGCGGCGTGCGGGCCGTCGCGAACACGAGGCAGGCCACGATCGCGAGGCCCAGTGCGGGCAGCAGGACAGCCCGCCGCCCGAATCGGTCCGAAGCGCGGCCACCGAACACCAGCGCCACGACCGACCCGACTATGTAGCTGACGAAGATCAGGCTGACCGTGCTGGGTGGAAAACCCATCTCGCGCTGCCAGACCACATACAGCGGAGCCGGAGCGTTGCTCGCCGCGAACACGAGGAACACCGACAGTGCGATCCACGACGGCCGAGCCACCCGGCGCCTTTCCAGAACCTCGACCGACACCCGGCCTCCCTATTGATATGAATGATTAGCCCCTATAGAGGGTGACACATTCCCGGCGCCCGTGGAGCGAATCGCCGGACCGTACGATGGCGGACTCCCAGAGAAAGGTGCCGACCGTGGACCCTGAGGCCGATCCGTCCACGCCACTCGAGTCCTTCGGGTCGGCGGTCCGCGCCGGATGGCACGCCGTCTCCGCGGTGAGCGAGCCCGCGCCGCCCCTGCTCGTCGCCCTCACCGCCACCGTCGCGCTGGTGCTGGTGACGGTGCGCCCGCTGTGGCTGGTGACCCGGCACGTGATCACCCAGGCACACGAGGGCTCGCACGCGCTCGTCGCACGGCTCGTGGGCCGGCAGCTGGCGGGCATCCGCCTGCACAGCGACACCTCGGGCGTGACCGTGTCCTCCGGCAACCCACGCGGGCCGGGCATGATCGCCACCGCGTTCGCCGGGTACACCGGCCCGGCCGTGCTCGGGTTCGTGGCCGCGACCCTGCTCACCGTCGATCGGCCCGCGGCGGTGCTGTGGTCCGTGCTGGCCGCGCTCGCCCTGCTGATCCTGTTGATCCGCAACTTCTTCGGATTCGTCTCGGTGCTGGCGGCCGGCGCGGTGATCGGGACCGCCGCCTACTACGGCGACGAGCTGGTGCGCTACACCGTCGCGTACCTGACCACCTGGGTGCTGCTGTTCGGGGCCACCCGGCCGGTGCTCGAACTGGCGCGCACCCACCGGCGCGGGCGCGGGCAGGGCTCCGACGCGGATCAGCTGCGGTGGCTCACCCGGGTGCCGACGACGGTGTGGATCGTGGCGTTCGCGGTCGTCACGCTCGGTACCGCGGCGTACGGCACCGCACGCATCGTCGCGACGCAGGTGCCCTGATCACGGCTCGAGCGCGATCGCCACGGCCCGAACCGGGGCGCCGTCCGCGTCCCGCAGCCGCAGCGGAAGAAGACTGATCAGCGGATCGGGAAAGTCGACGAGTTCGAGGTTGCACAGGTTCTCGCACACGATGCCGCCGGCCTCGGCGACGAGCCGATGCGCGGGGTAGTCACTGCCGAGGGCGGAATCGATGCTCGGGGCGTCGAGGCCGACGGTGCGCACGCCCCGCCCGAGCAGCCACCGGCACGCGTCCTCCGACAGATAGGGGTGCTCGAAGTAGGCGTCGGTGCCGTAGTGCTCGGCCCACCCGGTATGCACGAGGACGATGTCGCCGAGGCCCGGGTCCGGTCCGCCGGCCACTCCGTCGACGAGGTGCTGCCGCGTCACCGCGGTGCGCGGCGGCAGGCCCCGCACGTCCAGGATGATCCCGCGACCCACGAAATGGTCGAGCGGCACCCGGTCGATCGGCGCGGCCCCGGCGCGCATGTGCAGCGGGGCGTCGACGTGCGTTCCGGTCTGCGAGCCGATCTCCACCCGCAGCAGGTTGTACCCGTCGCGCTCGAGCGTCGCGTGCGGCGTGAGCACCGGCACGGGATCGCCCGGGTAGACCTGGGTGTCGCCGGAGACGGTGCGGCTCAGGTCGACGATCCGGCGCACGCGCATGCGCCGATGCTAACGGGTGACCCGCGATCCGCGGGGTTACGCAGCGCCGACGTGCGGGGCTCACTCAGCGCGCCGGCGCTGCCGTGAGGTGGTGCCGGTCGGAGCGGTCAATCGTCGCGGCCGCGACGAGCACGCCGACCACCACGCCGACGAGGGTGTCGGCGATCCGGCTCAGCGCGATCTCCGGCCCGACGGACGCCCCGAGACCGGTGAGGAGCAGCGCCATCGCGGTCACCGCGACGGAGGTCGCTGCGTAGTTCTTCATCACGTACAGTTCCGCCACCGTCTGCAGGACGACGATGGCCAGCGCGTACGGCCAGTAGTCGAGGGACAGCGCGAGCAGCGCGGCGGCGAGCACCGCGCCTGCGACGTTGCCGAGCAACCGCTGGATCGCGCGCTGCACGGTGTTCCGGTAGTTGGCCCCCTGCAACGCGGCCATCGCACCCATCGTCGCCCACAGCGGGTGCTGCAGACCGGCGGCCTCGGCGAACCAGCCCGCGATCAGCGCGGCGAGCAGCACCCGGCCCGCGCCGACGAGAAGCGCGCGATCGCGCAACCGGGCGAATCCCTCTCGCACGAACCCGGCGGGGCGCTCGAGGACCGGCGCCCCCGCCGCATCGACGCGAGGAATGGCGATGTCGCGCCGCACCTTTCGCAGCTCGGCCTCGAACAGGGCGAATTCGGCGACGCGATCGGCCGCGACGCCGGACGCGGCCCCGTCGACGACCGTCTCGGCCGCGTCGAGCAGCGCGAGCAGTTCGTGGGTGTGCCGGTCGGTCCGGCTGAATCCGAGCGCGAGAACCTCGTGGGCGCGGGCGATGGCGGCCCGAGCGTCCGGCACGGCCCGTTCGCCGTCGCGTTCGATCGCCGCGACCGCCGCCAGGGCCCGGGCCACGGCGAGCCGGGCGGGACCGTGCGGGTGATGCAGCGCGGGCAGCATCGCGACGGCCCAGCCGACGAGCGCGCCGAGGGCCGTCGCGACGACCACGTCGCGCACGTCCACGGCGGTGCGGGCGAATCCGGCGGCACCGGCCGCGGCGAAGATGAGGATCACCGGGCCGGGGCCGGACAGCCGGAAGGCCCCGAGGATCCAGAAGGCGATCGCGGCCGCGACGGAGAGCACCGCGATCTGCGTCCACATGGCCGCACCGGTGGTCCCCACGGCGGCACCGAGTGCGGCGTACCCGACCACCCCGAGGCCGACGACCGCGATCTTGCCGGCCTGCTGCGAGTAGGGCTCGTACCGGCCGAACGCCGAGGCGAGCGCACCGAGGGCGGCGAAGCCGGCCAGATGCGGCAGATCCAGCAGCCCTCCCGCGACGAGGACTACGAGAACTGCCGCCCCGACGCGCAGCGCCGGAGCGCGCGTGGCGTCCGCACTGCGGAACTCGAGCGACTCGCGCCACGCCGTCGGCGAGAGGGAGTGCGCGAGGGCGGT
This sequence comes from Rhodococcus sp. 2H158, assembly GCF_053764755.1. Classification (NCBI taxonomy): domain Bacteria; kingdom Bacillati; phylum Actinomycetota; class Actinomycetes; order Mycobacteriales; family Nocardiaceae; genus Rhodococcus; species Rhodococcus sp. 2H158. Next base: position 57,660 of record NZ_JBSNCE010000020.1, on the reverse strand, counting down.
CCGCGAGTGACGGAGGCGGCTGCGGTCCGGGGCAGAGGTAGCGAGGGGCACTCCCCCACTGTAGATAATTCACATATAAATTAAATATAAATCGATTGTGAGACTCATCGCTAGAATGGGCCCATGACGGACGCCACCCAGCCCGAGGACTTCGTCGACCGCGTGCGGGTCGGCTGGGCCGAGACGTACCCCGACATCGACACGCGACCCATCGACGTCGTCGGCCGCGTCACGCGGATCAGCTCCCTGGTGCTCGCCCAACTGGACCGCGAACTCGTCCCCAGCGGCGTCACGCGCCCCGAATTCGAGGTGCTGTGCGCCCTCGCCCGCAGCGAATCACCGCTGCGCGCCAGCGAAGTCACCTCCGTCACCGGACTGAGCGGTGCTTCCACCACCAAGCACGCGGACCGCCTCGTCGGGCTCGGACTCGTCGAACGTCAGCGCTTCGAGCGGGACGGTCGCGTGGTCCTGCTCGCACTCACCGATGCGGGGCGAGCCGTGGTCGACACCGAGTTCCCGCGCCGGGTCACCCGGGAACGCCACCTGCTCGACGGATTCACCGACGGCGAACTCGACACCCTCACCGCTCTGCTGCGGCGCCTCACCCGCGAGGTCGAGGCGCAGACCCGGCCCTGATCCGGGACGTCAGGGCAGCTCGATCGTCTCGGCGCGTTCGATCTCGCCCAGCGCGCGGCGCAGGTAGAGCTCGGGACCCACCCGGCGTGCCGCGAGCAGATCCGCGAGCACGACCAGCCCCGCCCGCAGGTACTCGTCGGGGCGAGCCTTCGGCGCGTCGGGATCGGACACCCCGAGCGTGCCGGTGAGCACCGAGACCAGCGTGTCCGGCTGCAGCGACGGCAGCCACGTCGACGCCGTGCGCGCGCTGCGCTCCAGCACCGCCTGCACGTCCTCGCCGGTCAGCCCGTCCGGATGCAACTCCTCGAGCAGTTCCCGCATCATCGTCGCGTGTACCCCGGCGACCTGCTCGTACGGCAACGCGGCGAGCTCGGTCACCGCGTCCTCCCACGCCGGCACCGACTGCGCCCGGGCCGCGGCGAGCGCGGTCGCGGTGTGATCCGCAACGTCGCGTGCGATCTCCGGCCACTGCGTTGGCCACACGATGTCCTCCTACGTTGTCCTCCTACGTTGTCCTCCCACGTTGCCGACGTGCCGCCGCCAGCCTGCCAGCCTGCACCGACATCCGTGTCACACCCGCCGTTGCAGCTCGAGCGCGTCCCACGGCGCGTAGCCCTTGATGTCGTTGTCGAAGTAGACGTACACGTCGCGCCCCTCGGAGCGCCAACCGCGGATCCGGGCCGCCCACTCGTCCAGCGCCCCGGGGGTGTAGCCGCTGGCGTACAGCTCGGTGTCGCCGTGCAACCGCACGTAGACGAGGTCCGTCGTCGGCTCGGTGAGGAACGGGAAGCGGCCCGCGGTGTCGGCGACGACGAGGGCGACGTCGAGCCGGCGGAGCAGGGCGGCCGCCTCCTCGTCGGCGAAGCTGGGGTGGCGCACCTCGAGCGCGTACCGGATCGGCCGCTCCGCGTCGATCTCGGTCCACACCCGGTCCTCGCGCACCTTGTTCGTGTGCCGCGCCGCGAGCGCCGCGGCCTCGCCCGTCGACGCGGGCAGGCTCGTGAGAAATGCGCCGAGGCGCTCCGGCTCGAATGCCAGAGTGGGGGGCAGTTGCCACAGCACCGGCCCGAGCTTGGGACCGAGGGCGAGCACACCGGAGGCGAAGAAGTTGGCGAGGGCGTCGTCCACGTCGACGAGGCGCTTCATGTGGGTGACGAACCGTCCGCCCTTGACGGCGAAGACGAAGCCGGCGGGAGTCTGCTCGCGCCACGACAGGAAACTGGACGGCCGCTGCAGCGCATAGAAGGTGCCGTTGATCTCGATGGAGCCGAACCGCTCCGCGGCGTACTCGAGTTCGCGGCGCTGTGGCAGGCCGGACGGATAGAAGTCGCCGCGCCACGGGGCGTACCGCCAGCCGGAGATCCCGATCCGCACCTGAGCCACCGCTACACGGTAACGCTCGTCACGACTGGGAATCGGATCGTCATTCGGCGGGCGCCGGGCGCAGCACGGGCCTACGCTGTGCCCGAACTACGAGACCGCATCCTAGGAGTGGCCGTGTCCGAGAGAGCTTTCACCGCAAACGATCAGTTCAGTCCCCTGTTCAAACAGATGTGGTGGTTGGTGCTGATCCGCGGCATCCTCGCCGTGTTGTTCGGCGTGGTCGCCCTGGTGTGGCCCGGGATCACCGTCTGGGCCCTGGTGGTGGTGTTCGGCATCTATGCCATCGTCGACGGCGTCGTGCTCGTCTACCACTCGATTCGTGACCGGGCCCGCCTCGACGGCTGGGGCTGGTGGCTCGCGATGGGCCTGGTCTCCATCGCCGCCGGCATCGTCGCCCTCGTCTGGCCCGCGGCCACCGCGCTCGTGGTGCTGTACATCATCGCGTTCTATGCGATCCTCTTCGGCGTCACCGGCATCATCGGTGCGCTGAGCTTCCGGAAGGTACCGAACTCCGGGTGGGGATGGTCGCTGTTCGCCGGGATCCTCGCCGTCCTGCTCGGCGTCGTGCTGCTGATCTTCCCGGGCAGCGGCATCATCAGCCTGATCTGGTTGCTCGGCATCTACGCGATCCTCTTCGGCGTGCTGCTCATCGTCCTTTCCTTCCAGATCCGCAAGGTGGCCAAGGCGGCCGGGCTCGTGTGACCCGGCCGCCCGTGGGGCCGGGTCAGGCGACGTCCTTGAGCCGGCCCCACGCGTGCCAGCGGTCGATCTCGATCCAGGCACTCACCCGCGGCCGGTTGCGCACCCCGTACGGCTTGCCGGTGTAGTGCCGCGCGATGCGGTCGATATCGGTCAGCTCCGGGTCGTCGGCGAACTCGGTGACCCGGCCCTGGATGCTCACGTGCGTCACCCAGTCCGTCGGGTCCATGGCGCTGAGACTGACCCGGGGATCGCGCCGCAGGTGCCCGAGGCGGGTGCGACCGGCGTCCATGTTGACCAGGATGCGGCCGTTCTCGAACAGATACCAGGTGGGCACCGACACCGGATGTCCGTCGGCGCGCAACGTGCTGATCGTGGCGTAATTCGGCTGGGCCAGCATCTCGGCGACGGCCTGCGGCAGCGGGGCTTCGGGCACGGCGTGGTCCTTTCCTCGGCGGACGGTGGCGGATGTTCGATCACGAACCTACGCCGGTTCCGGCGGAAACCATCCCGCGACAGGGCCTCCGGGCCGACGATGGGAGGGTCCACGAGCCCGACCATGGAATGGTCCGACAGCCGAGGAGCTGAGAACATGCCGAAGTACCTGTGGCAGGTCACCTACACCCCGGAGGGCGCGCAGGGGCTGCTCTCCGAGGGTGGTTCCGTCCGTAGTTCCGCCATCACCGAGATGGTCGAGAGCGTGGGCGGCAGCGTCGAGTCCGTGCACTTCGCACTCGGCGGGCACGACCTCTACGTCATCGGGGAGGTGCCCGACGACCTCGCCGTGGCCACGCTCGAGTTCCGCACCCGGGCGTCCGGCATCGCGCGTTCCGTGCCGATCCGGCTGCTCACCCCACAGGAGATGGACGACGCGGTGCATCGCAACGCCGCGTACCGGACGCCCGGGCACTGAGCGGGACGCTCCCCCCGGGCACTGAGCGGGACGCTCCCCCCGGGTACTGAGCGGGCCGCTCCCCCCGGGTACTGAGCGGGACGCTCCCCCCGGGCACTGAGCGGGCCGCTCCCCCGGGCACCGTCGACGAACTCGAGGCGCAGGTCTCCGGGTACTTCGCCCGATCGCCCCGCCCGGCTCGGGGTGCCGTCGTTCCGGTCAGGCGACCGGGGTTGCGGCCACCGATCGGGCCGGAAGCAGTCCCGCCCGGCCGTGCGCGACGAACTCGGCCTCGTAGCGGTCCCGCGCGTCCTCGTCGAACGGAACGTACTCGCTGGTCCGTCCCACCCGGACCAGGACCGGATCGTCGGTGCGCCACGCCGCGGACCGCAGCGGCGCCTTGTTCACCTTGTTGCTGCCTGTCAACGGGATTCGCTCGACGATCCGCACGAACCGCGGCCACCACTTGTCGCCCATGTCCGGTTGCGCGGCGAGGAACGAACCGAACTCGCGCGCGTCCAGGTGCGCGCCGGGCGACAGTTCGAGTACACACATGACCTGGTCGCCGGTGACCGGATCGGGCACCGCGAAGACCGGGGCGGACAGGACCGCCGGATGACGCTGCAGAATCCGTTCGATCGGTGCCGCGGAGAAGTTCTCGCTGTCGACCCGCAGCCAGTCGGAGGAGCGGCCGGCGAAGTAGAAGTACCCGTCGGCGTCCCGGTATCCGAGATCCCCGGACCAGAAGTCGTCGCCCCGGACGCGGTCCGCCATCGCCCCCGGGTTCTTGTAGTAGCCCTCGAACGTGCCGGCAGCCCCCAGCGCGACGATCTGCCCCACCGCCTCGGGGTTCGTCAGCCGGCCGGTGTCGTCGAACCGGGCGCGTGGGCATTCGTGTCCGGTCACCTCGTCCAGGATCCGGACGTCGGCGTCGCCGGCGGGCAGGCCCAGCGAGCCCGGCGGAGTCCCGGGCGTGCGGTTGATCCGGAACACTCCCTCACTGAGGCCGTAACCCTCGATCACCGTGCAGCCGAATCGCTCGGCGAAACGCGCGACGTCGGCCTCGGAGGCCTCAGTGCCGAAGGCCAGTTCCAGTGTGCCCGTCCGGTCCCGGGGATCCTCGGGCCGGCTCAGCACGTAGGACAGGGCCCGGCCGACGTAGTTGACGAACGTCGCGCCGTACCGGTGGATGTCGTCCCCGAAACGCGAGGCGGAGAACTTGCGGACCATCGCCACCGTGGCCCCCACGCGCATCGCCGTGCCCAGGTTGAGCATGAGCGCATTGCCGTGGAACAAGGGCATGCACAGGTAGGCGACCGAGTCCCGGCGCATCTGTGTCCGGTCGACGAGAACGTCGATCAGCCGGCCGAGTCGCCCCTGGCCGACGACGACCGCCTTGGGCGCCCCGGTGGATCCCGAACTGAACAGCAGAAGGGCAAGTTGCTCAGGCGACGGTGTCGCGGCGGGCGGCTCCACGCCGCGGAACGGTGCGAGCAGTTCGGCGTAGGAGTCCGAGTCGACGTTCAGGATCCGCTCTACCGCAAGGCCGTGCTCCTCACCGTGGACCAGGTGCGCGAGCCGGTTCTCGGTGACGAGGAGGTCGACGTCCGCGTGGGCGATGTCGTGAGCGATCTCGGTCCCGCCGCGGCTGGCGTTGATTCCGACTACGACGGCGCCGGCGAGCGCCCCGGCTCCTATCCAGAACACGAAATCGGGCACGTTGTCCAGCAGGACCCCGACGTGGCGTTGCCGACCGGCCGGGGCGGTCACGATCGACTCGAGAGCGGCTGCTCTACAGGCGCTTTCGGACACCACCTCGCCCCAGGTCCAGTCCCTCCCCTCGAAACGCAGTCCGACTTTCGGGTCGCCTCGCCGCGCGAGCAGCACGTCCGTGAATGTCTCCACCGTCCACCTCCGCTGTGTGAAGCATGCGGCGCCTGCCGTCCGGTTCGACGCACCGTCGGGAACCGTCAGGTGTGGAATTGTCGCCGCGGCTGCAACGCCTCGATTCTGTACGAGCGCATCACATCAGAGCAGTCACAGCAGACACGGTCCGTTCCCGCCTGACGGGAGCGCACCGCATTCCGCATAGCGCACCAAGCAAATGCTAGGTAAAGTGCACCGAAGGAGGCCAGACATTGACAGTGACGCGTAGTGACTCGATTCCGACGTCGGACATGCCGCGCGAGCAACGCCCCAGCGTGGCGGAACGGTTCACCCAGATCCTCGACGTGTTCGCATCCGGTCCCGACCGGATGTTCCTCGAGGAGATCACGGCCGCCACCGGATTGCCCCGCTCGACCGTCTTCCGCCTGCTCACCCAGCTCGTCGACCTTCACTGGGTCGAACACGACTCCCGCGGATACGGCCCCGGTCTGCGGATGCAGACGATGGCCCGACCCCGGGACTACTCGCAGCTGCGCGCCGCAGCAGCGGGGATGCTCAACGACCTGCAGATCGGCACCGGCGGAGTCGCGCACCTGACGGTGCTCGAAGGCTCGTCCGTCTATTTCCTCGACCGGATCGGCGGCACGGCGAGCGCGGGCATCCCCTCCCAGGTCGCGGCCCGGCTGCCGGCCGAGAGTACCGTCAGCGGACGGGCGCTGCTCGCCGGTCTCGAGCCGGAGAAGGTCGACGCCCTCATGACGGCCGGACCGCACGTACGGTCCCGGGCCGACCTGTCGACACTGCACGATCGTCTGAACCGGGTGCGCCAGCGGCAGGGTCTCGCGTTCGTGCCCGGCCACGCGTGCCCCATGTCCATCAGCGCGGTCGCCGCACCGGTCGTCGGTCCCGACGGCGTCGTGGGTGCGATCTCGGTGGCGTGCCGCGGAACGGTCGAACTCGCCCACATCGCACCGATGGTCTGGGCCACCGCGCGCCGCACCTCGCGGATTCTCACACCCGGCCGGCCCGGTTCCACCGCGCGGACCCGTCTGTCGCACCGAACGCACGTGGGTGTCGTGAACTAGAACGTGGCGGCGCGCCGGAGGTCGTCCGGCGCGCCGCGAATTCGATCTGCCTGCACACTGTTCCGTCGACGGAACTGGTCATTCCTCGACGCGGACGAACACTCCCCGCGCCTCGACCGTGCGCTCACCGCGGCATTCGATCCAGCCGTCGGCGACGGTCTTCCGGCCCTCGATCTCGACGATCCGCGAATACAGATCCAGCGGCTCGTCGAGCGGCGTGCGCCGCAGGTAGCGCAGGTCGAGCGACGCCGTCAGCGAACGACTGCCCCGTGCCTGCATGAGGGTGCCGAGCATGCAGTCCAGCAGGTGAGCGCTGAACCCGCCGTGCACGCTGTCGGGCGGGCCCTCGTGCAGGGCGTTCGCGACCAGCCGGGCGCGCGCCTCGTCCGCGCCGAAGTGGATCTCGAGCGGAATGCCCATCGGGTTGTGGGTAAACAGCGCCCACGGTTCGCGCCCGCCCGTTTCCCGGGACTGCGACGGTCCGTCGAACGGGGGACGCAGCACCCGCGGGCGCGGCCGCGCGCCGAGGGTCTCGGCCAGTTCGGCGATCGTTGCGCGGGCGGCGCGGACGGTGTCGGCGTCCGCCGTCGTCGTCGCCGCGGCCAGCATCAGCGCGCGGGTTGCGGCGACGAGTTCTGCGGTCGCCTCCCGCAGGTCCGCGGGCACGTCGATGGTGCGGGTCATGGGGAGTCCTCTCCGTCGTCGCCTGTCGACGGGGTCATCTGCCCAGCGATTCCGGCACCGGCGGGGGGTGACGCGAAGTGCGGGTAATCCGGCAGGAAATCGGCCTCGTCCAGTTCGTGCGGCTGCCACCCGGCCACCGTCTCGCGCCTGTCGACGCGGCGGCCCATCGTCGCCTCGATGCGCGCGGCGAGCGCGGCCCGGTCCAGCTCGGGCCGGCCGAGGTCCGCGACGACGGTTTCGGCGGTGCCGCCGTCGGAGCGGATGCACGCGACGGTCTCCTCGAGGGAACCCGCGAACGCACCGTCACCGGAGCGCAGCGTGCGCGAGACCGCGGCGACGGCAATGCCTTCCGCGGCGATCCGGCGCGCGATCGCCCGGCCGGTGCCGTGGCTCGCGCCGGTGACGAGCTGCCCGGCGTTCGTCATGCGGGCGCCCCGATTCCGGGTGCGGATCCGAGGACGTCTCCCAGCTCGGCCGCGGTGGCGTCCGCACCGCCGAGGGTGAAGCACAATTGTCGTCCCCACAGGAAGTAGCGGTGGATCGGGTAGTCCACGTCCGCACCGATACCGCCGTGCAGGTGCTGCGTCGCATGCACCACCCGCAGACCGCCGCGCGACGCCCACCATTTGGCGACGAGAACCGCGGATTCGGCCTCCTGCTCTCGTCCGGCGTCGAGCAGCCACGCCGCCCTCCGGGTGGTGAGCCGGATCGCCTCGGTGTCGAGGTAGGCGTCGGCGGCGCGCACCGCCACTGCCTGGTTGGTCGACAGCGGCCGACCGAATTGGATTCGCTGCGAGGTGTATTCGGCCGTCGTCTTCAGCGCCTGTTCGCACACGCCCAGCTGCACCGCGGCGAGCGCGAGCTGGATCCGGCGGCGCACCCAGGTGACCGTCTCCGCGCCGTCGCCCGGCAGGCGATCGGACGCGGGCACGACGACGTCGTCGAACCGGACGTGGGCGAGGCTGCCGCGGTCGGTTGCGCCGACCGGTTCCATCGTGACACCGTCCGCCCCGGTCGGTATCACCGCGACGGCGAGCGACCCGTCGTCGCACCGGACCGGAACGATCGTCGCGGCGGCCACGGCTGCGGCGGGCACACCGGCGACGGTTCCGCTGACGACCAGGTCGTCGCCCTTGCTCACCGCCGACAGCGAGGTGAGTTCACCGTAGGGCGCGTCGAACGCCGCGACGACCGGTCGGGATCCGTCCATGATGCCGGGGACCAGGCGTTCGACCTGTTCGGCCGTGCCGAAACGGACGATCGCCGATGCGGCCGCCGTCACCGACCACAGCGGCACCGGCGCCACGTGCCGGCCCTGCTGTTCGAGCACCGTGATCAGGCCGAGCAGGCCCATCCCGGCGCCACCGGACTCCTCCGGCACCGCGATGCCGAGCAGCCCGGCCTCGGCCAGGGCACTCCACAGCTTCGCGTCGAAGCCGCCCTCGTTCTTCTCCACCTCGACAACCCGATCGACCGGCGCGAGCTGCCGGAAGAGCTGGGACGCCAGGTCCTGCACACTCGTCAGGTCGTCGTCGAGTTCGAAATCCATGTCAGCTCCTCGTGCTGGTGGGGGCGTCGGTGCGGCGACGGGCGGCGAGCGTCATGCCGAGGCACTTGGCGGCGACGATCTCGCGCATCACTTCGTTGGTGCCGCCGCCGAAGGTGTTGTTCTGGGCTCTGCGCGCCAGGGTTTCGACGCGTCCCTCGAGGACGGCACCGGGGCTGCCGGGCCGGAGCAGACCCCGCACGCCGAGGATCTCCTGCATCTTGCCGTAGGCGGTGACGACCGCCTCGGTGCCGAAGATCTTCGCCGCCGCGGAATCACCGCCGCCGAGGGTGTTCGCGGCGACGTCCGCGACGAGCCGGAGGTTGACGAGGTCGGCGGCACTGAGCAGCGCGTACGTCTCCGCCAGATTGGTGCGCACCCAGGGCAGGTCGTAGACCGTCCCGGCGCCCAGGGGCTCGGACCGCGCCCAGGCCAGGACGGCGTCGTACAACTCGTTCGCGATGCCACCGCGGGCGGCGAGCGCCACCCGCTCGTGGTTGAGCTGGTTGGTGATCAGGCCCCAGCCCTGGTTCAGCTCACCGACGACGTTGGTCAACGGCACGCGGACGTCGTCGTAGTAGGTGGCGGAGGTGCTGATGCCCCCGACGGTGTGGATCTCGGTCACCGAGAACCCGGCCGCCGACGTCGGCACCAGCACCACCGAGATGCCCTCGTGCCGCGGCGCGTCCGGATCGGTCCGGACGGCCAGCCAGATCCAGTCCGCGTAAACTCCGGCGCTGGTGAAGATCTTGTTGCCGTTGATGACCAGTTCGTCGCCCTCGATGCGGGCGCGGGTCTGCAACGAGGCGAGGTCGGTGCCCGCGTTCGGTTCGGTGTAGCCGATGGCGAAGATGAGTTCGCCCGCCAGGATCGGCGGCAGGAAGAAGTCCTTCTGCGCCTGGGTACCGTGCTTCATCAGCGCCGGCGCGACGGTGTTGAGGGTGACGAGCGACAGCGGTGCGCCGGCGCGGATCACCTCGTCGTAGAACACGTACAGGGCCTCGGGATCCTCGCCCCGGCCGCCGTATTCGGTGGGCCAGCCGAGACCGAGCCACCCGTCGCGGCCCATCCGCCGCAGGATGCGGTCGAACACGGGACCGCCCTCGGTCTGGTCGACGAGTGCGCGCCGGTCGTCGTCGTCGATGATCTCGGCGAAGTAGTTGCGCAGTTCGGTGCGGAGCCGACGTGAGTTGTCGGACAGTTCCGGGTGCATGGCCCCTCCAGATGGGTGTGATGGATTCGGTGTCAGCGCGGCAGTCCCAGCACGCGACGGGCGATCACGTTGAGCTGGATCTCGATGGTGCCGCCGCCGAACAGCACTGCGGGCAGGCCGATGTGGTCGAGCATGTGACCGTCGTCGTCGGCGGCGCCGACCGGGCCGAGCAGCGAGACCAGAGCCCGCGAGCCGTCGCGTTGGGCGATAGCGCTGAAGACCTTCTGCACGCTGATCTCCGCCCCGGCGTCGAGACCGGACAACCGGCGCAGCACGCTGCGCAGGTTCATCACCGACAGGGCCATCTCGCGGCCGGTGTTGCGGCCGAGGACGCGCACCGCGTCGTCGCGTGCGGCGGCGTAGCGGCCCGACTCGACGAGGTCGCGCACCCGCGCGGCCGCGCCGTGCGCGAGCTGCGCGCCCATGCTGAGCCGTTCGTTGGCGAGCGTGGTCACCGCGAGGCGCCAGCCCTGCCCTGGTTCGGAGACCAGACAGTCGTCGGGGACGAAGACGTCGTCGAAGAACACCTCGTTGAACTCCGCGCGCCCGGTCGCCTGACGCAGCGGCCGCACGTCGAGCCCGTCGCTGCGCATGTCGACGAGGAAGTACGAGATGCCCTCGTGCCTGGGCGCATCGGGATCGGTGCGGGCCAGGCAGATACCCCAATCCGCCTCGTGCGCCATCGAATTCCACACCTTCTGTCCGGTGAGGATCCAGCCGCCGTCCACCTTGCGGGCACGGGTGGACAACCCGGCCAGGTCCGAGCCGGCGCCCGGCTCGCTGAACAACTGGCACCAGACGATCTCGCCGCGCAGGGTGGGCGCGACGAAGCGGCGCTGCTGGTCCTCGCTGCCGTGCAGCAGCAGGGTGGGCAGGGCCCACTCGCCGATGACGGTGGTCGGCTGTTCGAGGCCGCGGCGCGCGAATTCGTCCGCGATCACGGCCTGCTCCTGCGGTCCGGCGGCCAGCCCGTACGGCCGGGGATAGTGCGGCGCGACGAGACCGGCCTCGGCGAGCCGGGCGCGACGTGCCCCGCCTCGCGCCGGCGCCCATCCGTCGCTGTGTACCGCGTCGTCCGGCAGTGCACGTACCTCGTCGAGGACGGCGCCGACCTGCGCGCGCAGCTCCGGTAGCGCATCGGCCTCGACGAAGGAGAAGTCGCGCTCGTCCGACAGTGCGAGCTCACCGAGCCGGCGTGCCCAGACGTCCTCCGGGCCGGCGACGGAGGCGATCGACAGTGCCCGTCGCCAGTACAGGTGCGCGTCGTGTTCCCAGGTGAAGCCGATACCGCCGAGCAGGGTGACGCATTCGAGCGCCACGTCGACGGCCGCCGGCACTGCCGTCAGTCCTGCCTGCGCCGCCGCGAGCCGCTGCTGCTCCCGGCCCTGCTGCACCGACCGGGCGGCGTCCCACGCGGCGGCACAGGCGATCTCGCTACGCACCAGCATCATCGCAGCCTTGTGCTGCACGGCCTGGAAGCTGCCCACCGGGCGGCCGAACTGGTGCCGGTTGCGAACGTGGTCCACGGCGGTGTCCAGCGCCCACGCCGCAAGCCCGGCCGCCTCGGCGCCGAGCACGGTGTTGACGATCAGCTGCACGTCGTCGTCGTCGATCGCCGGGAGCAGATGCTCGGGCGTGATCGCCGCTCCGGACAGTCGCAGTCGTCCCACCGAGCGGGTGGGGTCCACGCCGTCGGCGACCTCGACCTCCCCGGCCGCGGGCGGGAGCCGGAACCACACGGGCGCGCCGTCGGCGGTGGCGCGCACGATCACTTCGTCCGCGCCGGGCAACCCGAGCACCGGCTCGGAGACACCGCTGACCGTCCATCCCTGTCCCGACGCGGTCGCGACGAGACCGGGGGTGGTGACGGCGGCACCGGTCGCTCCCTCGACGAACCGCCGCAACAACTCCGCCGCGGTGCCCTCGGCCGGGAGGGTGGCGATCAGCGCGCCGGCCACGACGGTGGGCACCCACGGTCCGGGAACGAGGGCGCGGCCGAACTGCTCGGCCACGACCGCGAGTTCCAGCAGTCCCGCCCCACCGCCGCCGTGCTCCTCGGGCAGGTGCAGGGCGTGCAGGCCCTGCGCGACGCACGCATCCCAGATCTCGGGCCGCTTGCCCGCCGCCAGGTCGGCGAACGCGGCGCGGGTGCGTTCGATCGGGGCATGGCGACGGGCGAGGCCCGCGACGGAGTCGGCAAGGTCGCGATGGTCGGCGTCGAGTGCAATGGCCATGACTTACATCCGTTCCAGAATCATGCACGTGGTGGCAGCCGACGCGCAGATGGCGATCATCGCGACCTGCCGGTCCCGGCGTTCGAGTTCGTCGATCGCGTTGGCCAGCAGCCGGATTCCGGTGGCGCCGGCCGGGTGACCGAGGGCGATGGCACCACCGCCGACGTTGAGCACGTCCGGGTCGACCTTGTGCACTTGGGCGAACGACATCGGCACGGCCGCGAAGGCTTCGTTGACCTCGAACAGGTCCACGTCGGCGACCGTCATCCCGGTGCGGTCGAGCAGCACCTGCGCCGCGGCCACCGGACCGTCGAGCATGAACTCGGTGTCGCCGCCGATGACGCACTGCGCGAGCAGCCGGGCCCGCGGCGCCGCGCCGAGTTCACGTGCCCTGTCCTCGGACATCAGGACCGCGGCGCTCGCCCCGTCGGACACCTGCGACGAGGTGCCGGCGGTGTGGAGACCGCCCTCGATCGTGGCACGCAACCGTCCGAGCGCCTCCATGCCGGTCTCGCGCAGCCCCTGGTCCCGGGTGACCGTGGTGTCACCGTCGTCGCCCGGGACGGCGACGGGGATGATCTGCCGGTCGAACCACCCGGCGTCCCAGGCGTCGCGCGCCCGCTGCTGCGACCGCAGGCCGAACGCGTCGAGGTCCTCGCGGGAGAAGCCGCGGTGCCGGGCGATGCGATCGGCCGCCGTGTACTGGTCGGGGGTGTCCACCGACCACGACGCCGGCCGCGGGGTGCCGGCGCCGGTGCCGACCTTGTAGGTGAGCGGGACCCGCGACATCAGTTCGACGCCGCACGCCAGGCCGACCTCGAGGGTGCCGAGCGCGATCTGCCCGGCGACGAGATGCACCGCCTGCAGCGCGGTGCCGCACTGGGCGTCGATGGTGGTGGTCCCGGTGTGGGACGGCAGGCCGGCGTGCATCCACGCGGTGCGGGTGATGTTGCCGAACTGCTCCCCGATCGGGGTGACACACCCGCCGACGGCCTGCTCGACGAGGGCGGCATCGAGGTCGAGCCGGTCGAGCACGCCGCGTTGCGCGAGGCCGAGCAGCTCGGCGGCGTGCAGACCGGAGATCCAGCCGTCGCGCTTGCCGAAGGGGGTACGTGCGGCGTCGACGATCACGGGCTTCATGCGGGCACCTCCAGCCGGGTCCACTGCCGATTGTCGAGCCCGCGGACCTCGCGCCCGAATTCGTCGACGAGGCCGAGGCTGTCGCAGATGCGGCCGGTGAAACGAGACGGCACGGCGGTCACCTCCACTTCGCGGCGAAGGCGTGGATCGCGTCGGTCACGCGGGTGACCTCCTCGTCGGACAGCCCGTGGCTCATGCCGAGCGTCATGCCGCGCTCGAACACCGCGTCGGCCTCGGGCAGGCCCTCGTCCGGCACGCGGTGCTCGACGCCCGCCATCATCGGGTGGCGGGTGATGTTGCCGCTCCACACGGTTCGCGTGTCGATGCCCTGCGCTTCGACGAATTCCTGCAGGTCGCTACGGGAAAACGGGGCGTCGGCGGTGACCGTGACGGGATAGCACAACCAGGCGGTGTCGAGTCCGTCGGTCTCCACCGGTGTGCTGAAGAACTCGGGGTAGGCGCCGTACGCGGCGGTGAACTCCGCGAAGGTCTTGCGGCGCCGCTCGTAGTTCTGCGCGAGCTTGTTCAGCTGCACGACACCGTAGGCGGCGCCGAGTTCGGACGGCTCGAAGTTCCACGGCAGCAGGTCGAAGATGAAGTCGTTGTCGTAGTCGACCCCGTCCAGATCCTCCCGGAAGACGCGTCCACGTCCGTTGCCGAACAGGTTCGGCTCGGATCGACGTCCCCACCGGCGCAGCAGGAGTGCGCGATCGCGGGTCTGCTCGTCGTCCATCATGACCATGCCGCCGGTGCCGGCACACGTGATGATGTGGGCCATGGAGAAGCTGGTGACGGTCAGGTCGGCGCGCGCGCCGGTGGGCGTGCCGCGCAGCCGGGCGCCGAGGGTGTCGCAGGTGTCCTCGATCGCCTTCAGGCCGTGCCGGTCGGCGACGGCCCGGATCGCGTCCCAGTCGGGGCAGTTGCCGGCGAGGTTCGGGATGAGCACGGCGCGGGTCCGGTCGGTGACCATCGCTTCGATCCTGGTGACGTCGACGTTGAACGTGTCCGGTTCGACGTCGACGAAGACCGGTATCAGGCCGGCGCGCACGAGGGGAGCGACGTCGGTGGAGAAGGTCAGCGGCGAGGTGATGACTTCGCTGCCCTTCGGCAGGTCGAGCAGCTCGACCGCGAGGTACAGGCCGGAGGATCCGGAGTTGCACATCACGCCGTACTGCTTCCCGGACAGCTCGGGGATGCGGCGTTCGAGCTCGAGGACGTTCTTGCCGATGCGCAGCCCCTGATGGCCGCTGCGCAGGACGTCGACCACCGCTCGGATTTCGTCCTCGCCGTGGGTGGCGCGGGCATAGGTGATGCGTTCGGTCATGTCGGGACTTCCTCTGGATGGGTGGTCGGTCAGTTGTCGGTGGAGAGCACGAGTGCGCTGTGTGGCACCGGGGAGCCGCCCGTGACCAGAACGTTCGACACGTCCTTGCCGGGCTGGTTCACCGACGTGCCGCGGATCAGCCGCACGCCCTCGGCGATTCCGTTGACGCCGTGGATGTATCCCTCGCCGAGTTGTCCGCCGTGGGTGTTGACGGGCAGACGGCCGTCGAGTTCGAGGTTGCCGTCCGCGATGAAGTCCTTGGCCTCGCCGCGGGCGCAGAACCCGTACTCCTCGAGTTGCAGCAGCACCATCGGGGTGAACGCGTCGTAGAGGATTGCGGCGTCGATGTCGTCCGGATCGAGGCCGGCCTGATCCCACAGCTGCCGTGCCACCAGCTCGACCTCGGGCATCTCGTCGATGTCCTCGCGGTAGTAGCTGCTCATGGAGATCTGCTGGGGCCCGACGCCTTGCGCGGCGGCGGAGACGACGGCCGGCGGGTGCGGCAGGTCGCGGGCCCGCTCGGTGCTGACGATCACCAGGGCCTGTCCGCCGTCGCTCTCCTGGCAGCAGTCGAGCAGCCGCAGCGGGTCGGCGATCATCCGGGAGTTCTGGTGCTCGTCGAGGGTGATGGGCCGCTCGTAGAACCATGCCTTGGGGTTGACGGCGGCATGCTTGCGCGACAGCACGGAGATGCGGCCGAAGTCGGCGCTGGTCGCGCCGTACTTGTGCATGTAGCGCCGGGCGAGGAACGCCTCCTGCTGGGCGGGGGTGAGCAGCCCGTAGGGGTTGATCCAGTTGCGGTATTCCTGATCGGTGTTGGCCGTGTAGGCGAACGGCGGCGGGCCGGCGCCGAACCGGGTGCCGGAGCGTTCGTTGAAGGCCCGGTAGACGACCACGACGTCGGCGACCCCGCCGGCCACGGCGAGCGCCGCCTGCTGCACGGGTGCGCACGCGCCGCCGCCGCCGTGCGGGATGCGACTGAAGAACGTCAGTTCGGGGATGCCGAGTGCGCGTGCGACCGCGATCTCGGGGTTGGTCTCCATCGTGAACAGCGCGAAGCCGTCCACCTCCTCGACGCCGATCTGTGCGTCCTCGAGCGCGGCGAGCACACTCTCGCAGGCCAGCTGCCATTCGCTGCGCCCGGAGTTCTTGGAGAATTCGGTGGCGCCGATGCCGGCGATCGCCGCCTTGCGGGCGAAGCCCCCGCCGGGAATCATCCTGCCGCTCATCGTGTCTCCCCTTCGTACGGTGCGACGGCGACCTCGGCGGTCACGTGCGTTCCTCGGGCGTTACGGCCGAGCACCTCGACGGTGACGGCGCCGGCGTCGACGCGGATCACCGTCCCGGTCAGGCGCATGGTGTCGCCGGGAAAGTTGGGGACGCCCAGCCGCAGTGCGACGCGGCGGATGCGGGCGGTCGGCCCGGCCCAGTCGGTGATGTAGCGGTCGACGAACCCGTTCGTCGAGTTGATGCTCATGAAGATGTCCGGCGTGCCGCGCTTTTCGGCCGCCCCCGGATCGTGGTGCACGTCCTCGAAGTCCTGGGAGGCGATGGCGGTGGCGACGATGGTGCTGCGATCGAGCGGCAGATCCAGTGCCGGCAGTTCGGTGCCGACGACGACCGGTGGCAGACTCATGCGGCACCCCCGCCCGGAAGGCGCAGCTGCGGCAGGATTTCGCCGTGCGCGTGCTCGGCGAAGCCGACCTCGAGCTCCATGCCGATCTGCAGCCGGTCGTGCTCGACCCCGGCGATGTCGGCGACGATCCGGATGCCCTCCTCGAGGTCGATCAGCCCGACCGCAAGGGGATAGTCGAAGGACGGATCCTTGGGATGATGGATCACGGTCCAGCTGTGCAGGGTGCCGCGGCGCGACGACTCGACGGTGTCCCACTTGAAGGAGCGGCACTTCGGGCACGCCGGTCCCGGCGGATGCCGGAGCGCGCCGCAGTCGCTGCAGCGCTGGATCTCGAGCCGGCCCTCGCGGGCGGCTGCGAACCAGAACTCGTTGTCCTGGGTGACGGTCAACCTGGGAACGGCCGTCATCACGCCTCCTCGGTGGTGTTCGGGTTGAAGCGGAGCAACCGGAATCGCTCCTCGACGAGCAGTTCGCCGTGCTGGTTCTCGTAGCGTTTGTGCAGGGTGACGAAGCAGCCGCGGCCCAGGCCGGTGCGCTTGACCGGGGAGATCGACTCGATGGTGAAGTGCGCGGTGACGTGGTCGCCCGGGACGAGTTCGCGGTGGTAGTCCTGCTCGACGTTGGTGGCGACCACCGAGGTGAAGCCGTGCCGGTCGAGCAGCGCGAGCAGCGCGGAGTAGGCGAAGTCCTCGGTCCGGCCCTCGGCGCGCAGCCGCTGCACCTCGCGCCAGCGGCGGTAGCCGGCCATCACCCACGTCGAGATCATCGCGGGCGGACACACCACGTCCGGTCGTCCGGTCGCGCGGGCCGCGTCCCGGTCGACGTAGACGGGGTTGTAGTCGTCGTGGGCCTCGACCCAGTTCCGGATCATCGCCTCGTCGACGGCGTACCGGGCCACCCGCGCGGGCTCGGCCACCTTCCCGACGTACTGTTCGAACTCGCGTTCCAACTCCTGTTCCAGCGTCGGCATGTCCGCACCACCTTTCTTGAGCAAGCGCTTGGTGCAGTACCGTAGGCGCGGGCGCCCCGCCAGGACTGCCCATTCCCACTCAGTTGGAACAGAGGGCGGAAAACTCGCGCCGAACCGGCGAATCGGAAGGTGAGGTGACCATGACGTCGGACCGACGCGACGAGATCATGCGGCTCGCGGCCGAACTCTTCGCAACCAAGGGGATCGGGCCGACGACGGTCCGCGACATCGGCGAACGCGCCGGAGTGTTCTCCGGCAGCCTGTACCACTTCTTCAAGTCCAAGAATGCACTCGTCGCCGAGATCCTCAGCGGCTTCATGGCCGACATCGACCAGCGCTTCCGGCGCGTCGTGGAGACCTCGACGAGTCCCCGCGAGACGGTGCGCGGCCTGATCCACCAGACACTCGCCGTGATCGAGGAGCATCCCCATCCGACGGCGATCTACCAGCAGAACCGGCAGTACCTGCGCGACAACGGCCTGCTCGACGTCGTCGACGCACCGTCGCGCACGGTGCGCGACTACTGGCTGACCGCGATCGCCACCGGCGTCGCCGACGGCAGCTTCCGCTCCGACATCCCCGCCGAGGTCTTCTACCGCACGGTGCGGGACGCGCTGTGGGCGAGCATGCACTGGCCGGGACGCGACGGATACACCACCGACGAGTTCACCGACGTGCTCGTTGCGCTGTTCTTCGGCGGTTTCGCCGAGGAGTGACCGGGCTCGTCACCGGGCCGAATGGCGCTCAGCGCACTCGACACGCCGCGGTCAGCGCGCTCCGCCGGGTTCGTCTCCACGTTCGGGGGAGAGACCGAGTTCTTCGAGTACCTCTCGGGTGTGCTGCCCGTGGCGCGGCGCCGGGCGCGCCTCGGTGTACGTCCCGTCCCAGCGCAACGGGGAGCGCGCGGTCGGTACCGGACCGATCCCGGGCTGCTCGACGCGTTCGATCACCGCGTACTCGCGGGCGACCACCTCGTCCATCGTCCGGTACGGCGCCCACAGCACGCGGGTGCCGGCCAGGTCCGCCTCCACCTCGGCGAGCGTGCGCGCCGCGAACCAGGGACGCAGGATCGCCGTGATCTCGTCGCGGGCCGCGTAGCGGTCCCCCTCGTCGGCGAAACGCAGGCCGCGGTGCCGCTCGAGCGCCGCGAAGACCTCGGCGGTGCCGGTGACCTCGACGAGCGATCGCCACTGTGCGGGGGTGAGGCCGACAACCATGACGGCGCGGCCGTCCGCCGTGGCGAAGTCGGACCCGTAGCTGCCGTAGAGCGCGTTGCCCTGCCGATCGCGGGCGGAACCGCGCTCCTCGGCCTCGGCCAACCAGCCCATGCTCGCGACCGCGGACACCGCGACGTCCTCGAGCGCGAGCTCGAGGTAGGCGCCCTCCCCTGTGCGGTCCCGCCTGCGCAGCGCGGCGACGATCCCGAGGGCCGCCTGCACCCCGGTGATCAGGTCCCAGGCCGGGAGCACGTGGTTCACCGGGGCCGCGGCATCGACAGGCCCGGTCATCCTGGGCAGCCCGACGGCGGCGTTGACCGTGTAGTCCACGGCGGGGGTGCCGTCGGCGTTGCCGGCGATGTGCAGGTGGATCAGGTCGGGTCGTCGCGCGGCGAGCACCTCGTGAGCGAGCCACGGCGCGTGGGCGGCGTTCTCGAGCACGACCCCGGCCCGGGCGATCAGCTCGGTGACGACGGCGCGACCGTCCGCGCTGCGCAGGTCCACCGCGACGGACCGCTTCGCCTGGTTCAGCCCCGTCCAGTACAGGCTCGCTCCCGACTCCGCGAGGGGCCACCGCCCGCCGTCGACCGCGCCGGCGACCGGATCGACACGGATCACGTCGGCTCCGAGCTCGGCGAGGATGCGCCCGGCGGTCGGACCGGCGACGAAGCTCGACAGGTCGACGACGCGGATCCCCTCGAGCGGCCGGGTCGTCACACGACCCTTTCGAAGATCGCCGTCAGCCCCTGCCCGCCACCGATGCACATCGTCTCGAGGCCGTAGCGCGCCCCGCGACGATCCAGTTCGCGCAGCAACGTGGCGAGGATGCGCACGCCGGTCGCCCCGACCGGGTGACCGAGCGAGATTCCCGAGCCGTTGACGTTCGTCCGCTCGAAATCGGCTGCACCGAAATCCCATTCACGGGTCACCGCGAGCGCCTGCGCCGCGAAGGCCTCGTTGAGTTCGATCAGGTCGATGTCGGCGAGCGTCAGGCCGGCGCGCTTCAGGGCCTTCTCGGTGGACGGCACCGGGCCGATGCCCATCTCCGACGGCGCGACGCCGGCCACCGCCCAGGTCACCAGCCGACCCAGGGGACGCAGGCCGAGGCGGTCCGCCTGCGCGCGGGTGGTGACGAGACAGGCCGCGGCACCGTCGTTCTGACCGCTGGCGTTGCCCGCGGTCACGGTCGCCTCCGGATCCTGCGCCGCCATGATCGGCCGCAGTTTCGCGAGGGTGTCGACGGAGGCGTCCGCACGCGGATGCTCGTCCCGGTCCACGATGCGGTCGTCGCCCTTGCGCTGGGGCACCGCCACCGGCACGATCTCCTGCGCGAACACCCCGGATTCGATGGCGGCCATCGCGCGCCGGTGCGATTCGACGGCCAGCTCGTCCTGTTCGCGCCGGCCGATGCCGTACCTGCGGCGCAGGTTCTCGGCGGTCTCGAGCATGCCGCCGGGGACGGGATGGTGACGGCCGCCGGCGGTGACCCGGCCGCGGGCGAGGCGGTCGTGCAGGGCGGCCGGAGCTCCCTTGGCGCCCCACCGCATCGATTCGGTGTAGTACTCGGCGCGGCTCATGGATTCGACGCCGCCGGCGATCACGACGTCGGCGACGCCGGTCTGCACGCGCATCGCCGCGTCGAGCACGGCCTGCAGCCCGGAACCACACCGGCGGTCGAGCTGCAGGCCCGGCACCGTCACCGGCAGGCCCGCGTCGAGCGCGGCGACGCGGCCGATCGCGGGGGCCTCGCCGTTGGGATAGCACTGGCCGAAGATCACGTCGTCCACCGACTCCGGGTCGATGCCCGTGCGCGCCAGCAGTTCCGAGATCACCCCGGCGGCGAGGTCGGTGGCGGGGACGTCGATGAACGCCCCGCCGTACCGGCCCACCGGTGTGCGCAGCGGTTCGCAGATCACCACATCGGTTGCGGTCACATCAGTTGCGGTCACGTCGGAAGTCCCTTTCCCGGTCGGTCCATTGCTGCGCCCACTCACGCAGTTCCACGGCGCGGATCTTGGTGCCGTTGCCGCCCACCGTCGTGGGCATCGCCTCGATCACGTGGATCGTCGCCGGCACCTTGAACGCGGCCAGCGTCTCGGCACACCACGACTTCAGGCGCGCGGCGTCGGCCGTCTCGGTGGCGTCCTCGGAGGGGACGACGAACCCCACCGCCCGGGTGTAGCCGCCGTCGCCGGCGATGCCGACGACCTTCGCGGTCCGCACGCCGGGGTGCTCGGCGAGACGGTGCTCGATCTCGGCCGGGTCCACGAGAAAACCCCGCAGCCGCAGCACGTCTCCCATCCGGCACACGTAGGTGTAACCGCCGTCTCCGGTCGCGACGGCGAGGTCACCGCTGCGGAACCAGCCGTCGGCGGTGAACGCGCGGCCGGCGGCATCGGGGTTGCCGAGGTAGGCGTCGACGACATTGGGGCCGCGCAGTTGCAGCTCGCCCTGTTCCCCGTCCGGGAGGGCGCGGTCGTCTAGCGGGTCGGCGATGCGGACGTCGATCGACGGGTCCACCGGTCGGCCGCCGCCGTTCCAGCGCACCGACTCCGGGTCGCCGGCCGACCACAGCAACGCCAGCGCGAACACCTCGGACGACCCGAACACCCCCGAGGTGTGGGCGCCGAACTCGTCGCGTGCCCAGCCGGCGATCTCGTGCGAGCGGCCGAGGAAGTCGGCGATGCCGAGCCACTTCAGCGCCGACAGGTCGGCGCGCACCTCGGCGTGCCACGTGTCGTGGAGCCGGCCGAACAGGTCGTCGCCCCCGACGACGTGCGTGACGTGCAGCTGTTCCATGCGGCGCAGGGTCGCCGCGGCATCGAAGACCGGCTCCATCAGCAGCGCGGCACCGCCGGCGAGCGCGGCCATGGCGGTGCTGTAGCCGAACACCCCGGAGACCGGCAGCACGCACAGCGCGACGTCGCCGGGCTCGACCCGCATGATCGCGGCGTCGGCGCGGGCGTGCCGCACGATCGCCGAGTCGCGGTGGGCGGCGAGCTTGGGGGTTCCGGTGGAGCCGGACGTGGTGAACGCGACGGCCAGCGGGTCCGCCGGATCGTCCTCCGCGCCGGCGGGCGTGAGCGTCGCGGTGTCGGGGGTGTCCGGGACGCGCACGCCGCGGGTATCGCCGCCGCCCGCGCACCAGGACCCGGCGCCGAGGTCGAAGGGGGCCGGATCGGCGGAGCCCCCGCCGGGTCCGGTGACGACCGCGACCGCGGGAGCCGGCACCGCGGCAACCTCCGAGGCGGCGCGGAGCGTGCCGAACAGGTCCAGGCCGTGGAAGCCGGCCGCGACGGCGACGACCGCCGGCCGCGCCGCGGTGAGGATGTGGGCCACCTCGGCGGTGTTGTAGCGGGTGTTCACGCCGATCACGTGGGCACCGAGCGCCGCGGCCGCGAACTGCCACACCAGGGCGTCGGACCAGTTGGGCAACACCACCGCGATGCACCGGCCGCGCCGGACGCCGACGGCCGCGAGTTCGGCCCGCACCGCCTGCACGCGGCGCCGCAGCTCCGCCCTGCTGCAGATCAGCAGCTGTTCGTCGGCGACGTCGTAGGTGGCGACGGCACCGGGATCGGCGGCGACGAGGTCGTCGAGGAACGTAGCCAGTCCGGAGGTGGTGGTCGCGGTCACGACAGCACCTCCGCGGTGGCGGCCCGCAGCTCGGTCAGCCAGGAGTCGGCGAGGGCGGCGAAGTCGTCGACCTCCTCCATCGGGTAGTGACCGACGCCGTCGAGCCGGGTGAACCGTGCGCGCCCGGGAGAGATCTCGTTGATCCGGTCGGCGAGGTCCGCGACGGCGTCCGCCTCGAGCCACGGGTCGTCCGATCCGACGACGAGGTGGAGCGGGCAGGTCAACTGCGACAGACGGTCGCGGACGTCGTGGGTGCCCCAGCCGATGAGGTCGGACGACGAGATCTCCGGGTCCTCCCGCTTGTGCATGAGGGCGATCCGGTGCGCCGTGTCGGCGGATACCGAACGCCCGACGGAGGCGAGGGTGCCCAGATAGGTGCGTTCGGCGCGGGACGGCCCGGCGACGTCCTCGAGTTCGCGGCGCAGACCCGAGACGTTGACGCGGCCGGGGCCGGCCTCGGCCTCCATCGCGACGGCGCCGGCGAGCGGCCGGTCCGGTCGGGTGGCGAGCTCGAGGGTCAGCTTGCCGCCGATCGAGCAGCCGAGCACGTACGGCCGGTGCACGTCGAGCGCGTCGAGCAGGGCGCCGAGCCAGTCGCCGTAGGTGGTGAGGCTGGTGACCGGTCCGTCCGGGGCCGGTTCGGAGCGGCCGTGTCCCGGCAGGTCGGGCACGAGGACGCGGTAGCCGCGGACGGCGAGGTCGCGGGCGACGTGCCGCCACTGCACCCCGCTCTGGCCGGCGGTGTGGAGGCACAGCACGGTGGGAAGCGCGTCGGGCGCGTGTTCGCCGGCGGGGGTGACGATCTCGACGAATCCGAGGGCTCCGTCGATGTCCAGGTAACGGGCCTCGATCATGAGCGGGCCTTTCTCGCGACGGCACGGGCGTGGCCGATGATCAGGTTCAGCGGTTTGGTGAGCCGGAGGTACTCGTACCCGTCTCCAGTGGAGGAGAATTCGCCGCCGATTGCGCGGCGCATGAAGTCGTCGTGCGCACCGAGAATCAGGTCGACCCAGGTGTGGTCGGGTGCGACGAACGTGAAGGTGGCCCCGTGCGGGGTGCGCCGCGTGACGTCGACGATGCGGCCGCGGTAGATCCGCAGGTGCAGTTCCCGGTCGCCGCAGCGCAGGCCGACGGTGCCGTCCCAGGTGGCCAGGGCGGACCCGAAGGCGGGGTCGGCCTCGAGGTGGTCACGGAGCAGCTCACCCCAGGCCGGGGTGCAGAAGTCCAGTGCCGGAACAGGTTCGGCCGGTCCGGTGAGCTTCCAGGTCTCGGTGCCCTCCTCCCGTACGGCGCCGGCGGCATCGAGCACGCGGACGAACCGCTCGGCGGTGGTGCCCTCGACACGGGTGACGACGGCCTCCGACCGGATCCGGTCCACCGCCGTGACCGGCGTGATCGCCGTCCAGCGCAGTCCCGTGCGGTGCGCGGCGGGCACGGGCGGGGTGAGCAGCTCGGCGACGACGGTCCCGAGCGCGAACGTCCCTGTCGGGAGGACGATTCCGGACTCTGCGAGCAGGTCGGCGGCCATCCGGCCGGAACCGGCGGTGCGATCGCCGACGCGGAGGGTGTTCAGTGTGGTGCTCATGCGGTTTCCGGCCTTCCGAGCAGCTCGTCGGAGATGATGCGCATCTGGATCTCGCTGGTGCCTTCGAAGATCTTCGTCAGGCGCGCGTCGCGCCAGTGCCGTTCGACCTGGAAGTCGGTGGTGTAGCCGGCGCCGCCGTGGATCTGCACAGCCTCGCTGGTCACCTGCTCGGCCATCTCGGTGGCGACGAGCTTGCACATCGACGCCTCGAGCGAGCAGCGCCGCCCGGTGTCGATGTCGGTGGCCACGGAGTACATCAGCTGACGGGCCGCCTCGATGTCGGCCGCCATCTTCGCGATCTTGAACCGCAGGTGCTGGAAGTCCCCGATGGGACGGCCGAATTGGCGCCGGGTGTGTACGTAGGCGATCGAGTCCTCGAGGGCCGCACGGGCGAGGCCGATCGCGCGGGCCGCGGTGTGGGCCCGGCCGACCTCGAGCCCGGAGACGGCGAGATAGAAGCCCTTGCCCTCCTCGCCGAGCATCTTGCCGGCGGGGATGCGGAAGTTGTCGAACGACAGTTCCCAGGTGTGCCAGCCGAAGTAGCCGATCTTGCGGACCTTGGTGCCCGAGATCCCCTCCGGGAACACGCCGCGCTGCTTCTCGACGAGGAACGCGCTGATCCCGCGGTGCGGCTTGGCCGGATCCTTGTGCGGATCGGTGCGGGCGAACAGCACCAGGTAGTCGGCCTCGTCGGCGTAGGTGCACCACATCTTGGTGCCGTTGACGACCCATTCGTCCCCGTCGCGGGTCGCCCGGCAGGAGATGTTGGCGACGTCGGAGCCGGCCTCCGCCTCGGACAGGGCGTACGCGCCGAGGTATTCGCCGCGAGCCACCTTCGGCAGCAGGGCGGCCTCCTGCTCGGGCGTGAAGCCACCGCCCATGCCGTTGCCGCGGGCGAGGAGACCGGACACGCTCATCCAGGCCCGGGACAGTTCCTCGGCGACCAGGCAGTACTCGAACACGCCGAGACCGAGGCCGCCGTGCTCCTCGGGGATCATGATGCCGAAGAACCCGGTCTCGGCCATCTCCTTCTTCAGCGAGTCGGGGATGGTGCCCTGGACGGGGTCGAGTTCGTTGGCGACGGGCAGCACCTTCGTCATGGCGAAGTCACGGGCGAGGTCGCGGATGGCGAGGCGCTCTTCGGTGAGGTACCGCGGGATGTCGGTACGGGGCTGCGACGGCCGGTGGGTCATGGGGGACTCCCTCGGTGAACCAGAATCTGGTTATTAACGCTTGTTCACCCAGTACAGCACGACCCCGCCCGGGCGTCAACGCCGGAGTTCAGGCGGGGCGGTATCCGAGCAGGTTGAGCGCGTACCGGCCGTAGTCGTCGGCCACCTCGGCCGCGCCGAGCGGCCCGTCCGGGCGGAACCACAGCGGGATACCGGCGCACATCGTGAGGACCGCGGTCACGGCCTGGTGCACGTGCGGAACATCGAAAATGCCCATCTGGGAACCTTGTTCGGCGATCTCGACGAACAGCTGCTCCTGCGCGTCCCGCGAACCGACCACCCGCTTGCGATCCACCTCGCCGAGATACCGGAGCTCGGTGTTCGCCACCAGGCACTCACGCGGATTACGGGCGGTGAACAGCGCGTGCGCCACCACGGCGGCCCGCCAGCGCTCGGCGGGATCCGTACCCGCCTTGCGCAGCGCGTTGCGCGTGGCGGTGAACTGCTCGTCGCTGGCCGCCCGGAGGATCTCGACGAGCAACTCCGACTTGTTCTCGAAGTGGTTGTAGACGTTCGCAGCGCTGCAACCAGCACGATTGGCGATGGTGCGCATCGTCGCGCCGTGGAAACCGGCCGCGAAGAACTCGTCGAGCGCCGCGTCGAGGATCCGGTCCCGGACGCCCATCAGGGTCGTGCCCGATCGAGTGTTCATGAGATGGAGGGTAGAGGCCCAGGTCGGGACCAGCAAGAAGCCGGTCTTGACGGTGTGGTTACCGCCCGTCTATGGTCCACCTCACATGAACATGCGTTAACCACTTCTTCGGAGGGCGCACCTGTGACCACCATCCCCGACATCACGCTCACCGAGCGCATCACCCGCCTCGAGGACCTCGAGGCGATCCGTTCGCTCGACGCCCACTACTGCCGTCACCTCGACGACGGCGACTGGGACGCCCTGATGGACCTGTTCACCGACGACGGCGAGTTCGACGGCCTGTCCCATCCCCGCGGCAAGGCCGAGATGCGCGAGTTCTTCGCGGGCCTCGCCGCCGGAGGGCTGACCACGTTCTGGCACTTCATCACGAACATGGAGATCGACCTCGACGGCGACCGCGCCACCGTGCGGTCCTTCCTGTGGCAGCCCTGCGTGACCGACGGCGCCCCCGCCATCGCCGCCGGCCGCTACACCGACGAGGTGATCAAGGTCGACGGCCGTTGGCGCTACCGGGTCAAGCAGGTCCGCTTCCACTTCTTCGGTCCGCTCGAGCAGGGCTGGGACGAGAACCTCTTCGCACTGGAGACGGCACGCCGGGCGGCGGTGCGGCCGTGACCGAGCTGCAGACCGGAACGCAACCGACCTGGAGCGCGATGCTCTCCCTGCCCGAGGTCGTCGAACTGCGCCGCCGCCGGCGCACCGTCACCAACTCACTCGGCGCCCTCGCGATCACGCTCTTCGCGTCCTTCCTCGTCGGCTTCGCCTACTTCCCCGAATTCCTCGGTGACACCGAGCTCCTCGGAGTTCCCCTCTCGCTGTGGGTCGTGTTCTCCCAGTTCGCCGGGACGTGGGTCCTCGTCTACGCCTACTTCCGGCTCACCCGCATCTACATCCAGCCCGCCGCCGACGCCGCCGTCGCGGCCGTCCTCGAGAACCAGGAGCGTGCGGCATGACCGGCGACGCCGACTACCTCGCGATCGCGATCTGCGCGGCGGTGATCTCGCTGACCCTGTGGGTCACGTTCGCCGTGTCCCGGCGGGCCCGCAGCGCCGACGGATTCTTCGCCGCCGGCCGCTCGATCTCGAGCTGGCAGAACGGCTTCGCGATCGCCGGTGAATTCATCTCGGCCGGAAGCTTTCTCGGAACCACCGGCCTGATCTTCTACAAGGGCGTCGACGGTGCCGTCATCCTCTGCACCTCGGTGATCTCGTTCCTGCCCGTGCTGTTCCTGCTCGCCGAGAAGATGCGCAACGTGGGCAAGTACACCCTCGCCGACGTACTCGTGTTCCGCACTGAGGCACGCAGCGTGCGGGTCGTCGTGGCGTTGAGCACCATCGCCACCGGCACCTTCGTGTTGCTCGCGCAACTCGTCGCGGCCGGGGTGCTGCTCGAGTCGGTCTCCGGTATCCCGTTCTGGCTGTCCGTCATCGTCGCCGGCACCCTCATGGGCATCTACGTCTTCGTCGGCGGCATGCTCGCCACCACGTGGGTGCAGGTCATCAAGTCCACGATCCTGTCGGTCCTCGCGATCGTGGTCGGGCTGGGCATCCTCGCGCAGTTCGGGTTCAGCTTCCCGAAGGTCCTCGACACCGCGACCGAGCACGCGGTTGCGGGCGAGGCCGTCCTGTCCCCGGGCCTGATCTTCGGGCAGACCAGCGCGCTGAACCTCGTCTCGTACTCGCTGGCGTTCGCGCTCGGCACGGCAGGCATGGCGCACATCCTGATCCGCTTCTTCACCGTCCCCGAGGCGAGCACCGCCCGGCGCTCGCTGGGCTGGACCGTCGCGCTGTGCAGCATGTTCTACCTGATCGTCATCGTGATGGGCTTCGGCGCCGCAGCCCTGCTGGGGGACGGCGGCGCCGATCGGGTCGGCGCCGGCGGCAATCTCGCGGCGCCCGTGCTCGTCACCGAACTCGGCGGGGGCGTGGGCACGATCGGCGGCTCGATCGCCCTCGCGATGGTCGCGGCGGTCGCGTTCGCGAGCATCGTCGCCGTCGTCGCCGGCGTGGTGATCTCCGCCGCGGGCACCTTCGCCCGCGACATCTGGCCGGCGCTGACCCGCAAGCCGCCGGTGGACGAACTCGACGTCGCGGCGCGCACGCGTGAGGAGAACGCTCAGGCCCGTGTTGCCCGGTTCGGTGCGGTGGCGTTCAGCGCCGTCGCGATCGGGCTGACCATACTGATCGGCGACGACACGAACATCACCTACTTCATGGGAATGGCGTTCATGGTGGCCGGCAGCGCCCACCTGCCGTCCCTGGTGCTCAGCCTGAACTGGCGGCGCTTCAACAGCACCGGTGCCGTGTGGGGAATCCTCACCGGCCTGGTCTCGACCATCGTCAGTCTCATGCTCACCGAGGCGCTGTGGCTCGGCAGCGGCCCGGCACCCCTCACGATCCAGCTTCCGGTGATCGTCACCATGCCGCTCGGCCTTGCCGCGTGCGTCGTCGGCTCACTCGTGGCCGAGAAGCGACGCGGACGCTCCGCGCACGAGGACGAGAAGTTCGCCGAGATGCTGGTGCGCGCGGAAACCGGGATCGGGGCGGAGGTCGCGACCGCCCACTGACGACGGCGCAGGCGGGCACCCGCACTCGGCCCGGTCCGAGCGGGGTGCCCGTCGCGTCGCCGTCGTCAGGGCAGGTCGAACAGCGTCGGATGGTCCTGCTGCGCCTGTTCGGCGAGCACCGCGCCGTGTCTCTCGCACATCTCGCGTGCGATGTGTTCGGGGCACGCGAGTTCGCGACCGATCTGTTCCCAGTCCCACCCGGACGCGTGCAGTTCCCAGGCGACGCGGCCGTCTTCGTCCCAGAGTGCCGACATGGCCCGATACTGCTCCGTGTCGAGCGCACGGCCAACGACATTCGTGCGCGTGTCGCGGATCGGGCTGCCGTCCCGCGACCGAAAGTGCTTCCTGCGCTCGTACGGACGCGCGCGGGAAGCACCGTCGCGCGCGGAGGCGTCTAGTCGAAGGTCATGCCGGCGTCGGTGCCCTGCTGCATGGTGGTGTTCGCGCCGTCGAGGGATTCGCGGATGATGTCGGCATGACCGCTGTGGTGGGCGGTCTCCCGGATTATGTGCAGCAGCACCTTTCGGGCGCTCCACCACTGTCGCTCCGGCGCCCACGGCGCGGTGGGCAGCGGCACCTGCAGGTCGAGGTCCGCGAGGCCGGCGACGAAGGCCTCCGTCTGCTCCGCGATCGCCTCGTACCGCTCGAGCAGGCCGGCGACGGTCTCGTCGTCGCGCATGTAGTACTGCTCCATCGCGGACTCCATGTCGAACTCGGCGGTGTCGTCGAGCGTGCGGATCGTGTCGATCCAGTGCTGCTCGGTGGTCGAGACGTGCTTGAGCAGCCCACCCAGGGTCAGGTCGCTGACGGTGCTGCGGGTGCGGGCCTGCTCGTCGTCGAGGTTGCGGAGGGTGATCAGGAACATCTTCCGCTGCTCGGCCAGCATGTCGAGGATGTCGGCGCGTTCTCCGGAGAGGGTCCGCTCGGCCATGTCGCTTCCGCCCTTCGTGATGTCGATTCTGCGGCAACGACTACGACGGTAGGGATGAATGCGGACAGCTTCGGTCCTCGTTGGACGAGGCGGGTGGAAAAGTCCGGCGGGATGTTCTCAGGTTGCCAGGAACACGGCACCGAACACCGGGATGAGGGTGAGGAACAGGATCGAGAGGACGAACAGCGAGATCGTCAGCTTCCTGTTCCATCCGCCCCGCGTCCCGCTCGCGGCGAGCACGAAGAGCACGAATCCGACGCAGATGGACACGATGCCCACGATCACGGGTGTCTCGATCATCTGTTCATCATCCATCTGTTCGTCATCACGGAGGGCCGCGCACGGCGCCCACGGTGGGCGGCGTCGGGAACGGCGACGTCCCCGACGCCGCCCGCGCTCAGCCCGGGCAGTGGATGGTCACGTGGCCGCATGCGACGGACGTGCTCGCGGTTGCGGCGTTCGCGGCGCCTGCGGTGCCGAGGACGACGGTGAACAGTGTCGCGACGACCGCGACGGTGGTGCGAATCCGGGTCTTCATGGCAGCCTCCTGAGGGTGGTGAGAAACGGGGTTCGCCCATCGTCGGCCGCCATCCGGGTCCTCGACAGGCACCCTGTGGTGCCGATGCGGCCACCCCGGATCGCCTGCGGAGCGCAGGACCACCCCCGAGGCGGATCATGAAGCCATGACGACCGCCCCTTCCGCGACGACCGTTGCGACCATCGCCGAGGCCGCCGAGCGCACCGGTCTGACCACCCACACCCTCCGCTATTACGAGCGCGACGGCCTCATGCTGCGCGAGATCGGCCGCTCCTCCTCCGGCCACCGGCTCTACACCGAGGACGACCTCTCCTGGGTGGTGTTGCTGACCCGGCTGCGGGCGACGGGCATGCCGATCCGCGAGATCCGCGAGTACGCGGCCCTCTGCCGGGCCGGCGGCGGCAACGAACAGGACCGCCTCGCGCTGCTCCGCGCGCACCGGGCGCGGGTGCTCACCCAGCTCGACGAGGTGACCGAGCACCTCGCCGCGATCGACGGCAAGATCGACATCTACCTCTCCCGGACGAGCGGCCGCGACGACGGACCGTGCGAGAGCGCTCGCGCTTGACTTCGAGCGCGCTCGAAGGTCTTGACTCGACGCCATGACCACGAACAACACCTCTCGGCCCCCACTCGGCACCCGCACGCTCGGCACCGCGTCGCCGCTGACGGTCTCGGCGATGGGACTCGGGTGCATGGGCATGTCCGAGTTCTACGGCACCGGGGACGAGGCCGATGCCGTCGCCACCATCCACCGGGCCCTCGAGCTCGGCGTGACGTTGCTCGACACCGCCGACATGTACGGCCCGTTCACCAACGAGAACCTCGTCGGCCGCGCCGTCGCGGATCGCCGCGACCGCGTCGTCCTCGCGACCAAGTTCGGCAACGAGCGCGCCGAGGACGGCACCCGCCTCGGCATCAACGGTCGGCCCGAGTACGTCCGCACAGCCTGCGACGCGTCGCTCCGCCGCCTCGGCGTCGACCACATCGATCTCTACTACCAGCACCGCGTGGACAAGACCGTGCCGATCGAGGACACCGTCGGCGCGATGGCCGAACTGGTGCAGGCCGGGAAGGTCCGCCATCTGGGTCTGTCGGAGGCGTCCGCGGAGACGATCCGCCGGGCCCACGCCGTCCACCCGATCACCGCGCTGCAGACCGAGTACTCGCTGTTCACCCGCGACATCGAGGACGAGATCCTGCCGACCCTGCGTGACCTCGGCATCGGGCTCGTGCCGTATTCGCCGCTCGGGCGCGGCATCCTGACGGGCGCGATCACGGCGCCGTCCGATCTCGAGCGCTCGGATTCTCGCCGCACCGCCTATTTCCCGCGATTCCAGGGTGCGGCGCTGGAGGCGAACCTGGCGCTCGTGACCGCCGTCCGCCACCTGGCCCGGTCCAAGAACTGCACCCCGGGTCAGCTGGCACTGGCGTGGGTCCTCGCCCAGGGCGACGACGTGGTCCCCATCCCGGGGACGAAGCGGGTGCGTTTCCTCGAGGAGAACGTCGCGGCCGCGGCCGTGTCGCTCACCGCGGACGAGCTGGGCGCGATCGAGTCGGCGGTGCCCCGGGAGGCGGTCGTCGGAGAGCGCTACGGGGACATGTCCAGCATCGACGGGTGAGCGACGCGTCGCCCGCTGTGAACGGTCGGCGGGCGACGCCCAGGCCGATCTTCCGTGCAAGCGGTTACATGCAGCTTGACAAAGCGATGTAACCGCTTGCACAGTGGGTGGACCCCACACCCGAGGAGAACCCATGGCGACGCTTCGCGAGGTCGCAGCGCGCGCCGGCGTCTCGACCGCCACGGTCTCACGTGTGTTCTCCCGACCGGAAGCGGTCAGTCCCGACACCCGCGCGAAGGTCTTCGCCGCCGCGGAGGCGCTGTCCTTCACTCCGAATCCCACCGCCCGCTCGCTCGCCCTCGGTCGCACCCACAACCTGGGCTTCCTCGTCCCCGACATCCGCAATCCCGTGTTCGGTCCCGCCGTCGAAGCCGCACAGGACCGGGCGCGCGAGCGCGGCTACTCCCTCTTCGTCGCCGCGGGCGAGGGACGGTCCGCCGACGAGCTCGACCTCGTGCGGGCGATCGCCCGGCAGGTCGACGGACTGGTGCTCATCGCCCCGCGCATGTCCGACACCGACCTCCAGGATCTCGCGCGGGTCACCCCCGTCGTGCTGGTCAACCACACTGCCGGCGAGCTGCCCGCCGTGCTGCTGTCCTCCGACGACGGCATGGTCGAGGCCGTCGAGCATCTCGCCGACGCCGGGCACACCGCCGTCACGTACCTCGGCGGTCCCGACTACTGGCTCGCCCAACGGCGGCGCCTCACGGCCTTCACCGCGGCCTGTGCCGCCCGGGGCATCACCGGCACGGTGCTCGGCCCCCTCGAGCCCGACTTCGTCGTCGCGGGCCGGAACGCGGCCGACGAACTGGTCGGCACCGGGACGACTGCCGTCGTCGCGTACAACGACCAGGCCGCCGTCGGCCTGATGCAGGGCTTCGCCGAGCACGGACTGCGGGCGGGCCGCGACTACTCCGTCGTCGGATTCGACGACTCGTGGCTCTGCGAGATGACCTCGCCGGCGCTGACCACCGTGCATCTCGCGTTCGACGAGGCCGGCGTGACTGCAATCGACCTGCTGTGCGACGTCCTCGTCGGAAAGACCACACCCCGCGCCGCGCCCGTGGAACTCGGCACCCACCTCGTCGTGCGCTCGAGCACCGTGACCGCCGGCCTGCCCGTCGGCTGACAGACCCGGCCGGGCGATGACCCCGGAAACGAAGAAAGCAAAGGAGATTCGTCCATGAACTCGGTGCTCGTCCTCAACGGCCCCAACCTCAACCTGCTCGGCACCCGCGAGCCCGGCGTGTACGGCGCGCAGACCCTCGAGGACGTGGAGACCCTGTGCCGCAACGTCGGCAAGGAACTGGGCGTCGACATCGACTTCCGACAGTCCAACCACGAGGGCGTCCTCATCGACGCCCTCCACGACGCCGGCGCCGCGGTCGCCCGCGGGGAGTCCCTCGGGGTGGTGTTCAACGCGGGCGCCTACACGCACACCTCGGTGGCCCTGCACGATGCGATCAAGGGCGCCCACGTGCCGCTCATCGAGTTGCATATCTCCAACGTCCATGCCCGTGAGGAGTTCCGCCACCACTCCTACATCTCCCCGGTCGCCTCCGGGATCATCGTGGGCCTCGGCGTCGCCGGCTACGAGTGGGCGCTGCGCGCGCTCGTGGCCCAGCACACGGCGCAGGCCTAGCCGGCGCCACCACACCCCGAGACCGGTCCCCTCGCGCGCGCGACCCGCGGCGAGCCACCCCTGCCGATACCGGTGGGTGGGGCGAACCCGCCCTCGCGCACCGATCCCCGATTCCGAGTCCGCCCGCACAGGCGGCACCGTGGAGGAGCCCGACCATGACCCACCCCCGTCCTGGGACCAAGCGCGCCAAGGCAATCGCCACCGTGTGTCTGTCCGGCACCCTCGAGGACAAGCTCGTCGCCGCCGCCCACGCCGGGTTCGACGGCATCGAACTGTTCGAACCCGACCTGATCGGCTCCCCGCTCACCCCCGCGGCGGTGCGCGAGCGCTGTGCCGAACTGGGGCTGAGCATCCCGCTGTATCAGCCCTTCCGCGACTTCGAGGCCGTCCCGGCCGAGATCCACGCCCGCAACATGCGCCGCGCGCGGCACAAGTTCGACGTGATGGAACAGCTCGGCACCGACCTCGTGCTGGTGTGTTCGTCGGTGTCGCCGCACACCGTCGACGATGTCGATCTCGCGGCCGCGCAGCTGCGGGAACTGGCGGATGCGGCAGCGCAGCGGGGCATGCGGATCGCCTTCGAGGCCCTGGCGTGGGGCCGCCACGTGAACACCTGGCAGCGCTCGTGGGAGATCGTGCGCCGGGCCGATCATCCGGCCCTCGGGCTGTGCCTCGACAGCTTCCACATCTTTTCCCGCACCAAGGACGTCGCCGGCATCGCGGACATCCCGGGCGAGAAGATCTTCTTCCTGCAACTCTCCGACGCACCGGAGATGGACATGAACGTCCTGCAGTGGAGCCGCCACTACCGGGTGTTCCCGGGCGAGGGCGAGTTCGATCTCGTCGGACTCGTCGGGCACGTCCTCGCGGCGGGTTACACCGGGCCGCTCTCGCTCGAGGTGTTCAACGATGTGTTCCGCCAGTCGGCGCCGGTGCCGACGGCGATCGACGCGATGCGCTCGCTGCTCGATCTGGAACTGCGTCTCGACGGTGACCCCAACCCGGTGCAGGTGCGCGGGCACGCGTTCACGGAGATCGGAACCCCGCCCACCGCTGCGGAGCCGGTCCGTGCGGCCCTCGTCTCGCTCGGCTTCACCCACTCGGGGCAGCATCACAGCAAGCCGGTGGAGCTGTGGGAGCAGGGGGACGCGCGGGTGCTGGTGAATACCTCGAACCCGGCCCACAGCGCGGCCGAGGGCGCGGCCGTCACCGCTCTGGGGATCGAGGTCGCGGACGTCGGCGCCGTTTCCCGGCACGCCCACGAGCTGCTGGCACCGCAGCTGGCGCGGGTCGTCGGCCCGGGTGAGGCACCGTTGTCCGCAGTGGTCTCCCCGGACGGCACCGCCCTGTTCCTGTCGTCGCGGGGCGACGGCCCGGCGGACTGGCGCAACGACTTCCGCCCGACCGGCACGACGCCGACGACGGCGGTGGGCGTGCGGTGCACCGAGTACGTCGCGCTGACCCAGGCCTACGACCGATTCGACGAAGCCACGCTGTTCTATCGGTCGGTGCTGGGCCTGACCGACGCCGAGGCCGCCGAATACGCGGGACCGTTCGGCTTGGTGCGCAGCCGTGTCCTCGCCACGGACGGTTTCGAGGTCGGTCTGATCGCCCCCGTGCTCCGTCGCGGCGAATGGGCACCGGGCGTGCGGCACCCCCAGCACATCGCGTTCGGCGTCGACGATGCAGTGGAAGCCGCTCGCGCCCTGCATGATTCGGGAGCGCTGGTGCTCGAGATCCCCCGCAACTACTACGACGATCTGGATGCGCGCCTGGCTCCGGATCCGGAAATGCTTGCCGCCCTTCGGGAATACAACGTGCTCTACGATCGGGACGAGGACGGCGGCGAGCTGTTCCAGGTGTTCACCAAGGTCGTCAGCGCCCGGGTGTTCTTCGAACTGGTGCAGCGGCGCGGCGGCTACCGGGGTCACGGCACCGTCAACGCCCCGATCCGCATGGCCGCGCACGCGGCCGCGCGACGCTGACCCACCGCACCGCTACCGGGCCTCACCGACCGCCCCCGCCAGCGCCGCGAGGGTCTGGGCGCTCGTGTAGCGCGGCTGCCAGCCGAGCTGCGTCCGGGCCTTCGTCGTGTCCATCACGACGGACGTGCGGCCCGTGTGGATCCACTCGACCATCGAGGGCAGGAACGGCAGCCGCGCCACCACGGCCGACGCGGCCGTCGCGACCGACGCCGGGATCCGGATCGGCCGGGCGCCGAGCGCGGCCGCGACGTCCGACAGCGACACCACCCCGTCGCCGGCGATGTTGTACGCGCCGGGCGGCCCCTCGGACGTCACGGCGGCGACGACGGCACTCGCGACGTCGTCGTGGTGCACGAGCTGGAGCGGATGACCGGGGTCGGGGAACACCGGGCGCGGCAGGGGCAGGGCGCCGGCGGCCTTCCGCACGGCGCCGGGCAGATGCCCGGCGACCTGCCGCCACGGCATGGCATCGGCCAGGGCGGTCGCGTGCGGCCCCGCGACGATGCAGGGCCGCAGCACGAACACCTCGAGGTCCGATCCGCGGGTGACCTCGTCGAGCACCCGCTCGAGTTCGGCCTTCTGTTCGGAGTAGTAGTGCTCGTGCGAGCCGCGGGTGGGCACGTCCTCGGAGAGCGGGGTCGGATTGTCGGGGTGATATCCGTACGCGGCGACGGACGAGGTGTACACGAGGCGCCGCGGCCGGGCGGCGGCAACGGTCGCCTCGAAGACGTTGCGGGTCCCGGCGATGTTGATCCGGTGACTCTCGGCGCGCGAGCCCATGATGACGAAGGCCAGGTGCACGACGACGTCGGCCTCGGCGACCAGGGCGTCGACGGCGCCGCGGTCGAGGATGTCGCCCTGCCGGTACTCGGTCTTGGTCCAGCCCTGCCGGGCAGGATCGAACGGGCCTCGCGCCATGCCGAGGATCCGGTCGATGCGCGGGTCCTGTTCGAGGGCCGCGACCGCGGCCCTGCCGATCTCGCCGGTGGGGCCGGTGACCGCAACCGTCGTTCCCATGGGATCCCCTTCGCTCGTGACGCCGTCCGTGCGATTCATACCGCGTTCCCGGGCCGGGCCGGGGGCAAACCACGGTCCGGCTCGTGTGGTTAGACTCGCCGCCACTGCGGACGGGGGGCGAACGGTGGGCGACGGCGGGTTGACGCAGATCGGCGACGGGGTGTGGGCGGTTGTGCGGACGCCGGGAGGCTGGGGAGAGGCGAACACCGGCCTCGTCGTCGATGCGGGCACGGCGTCGCTCGTCGTGGACACCGCGTGGGACACGCGGCTGGCGCGGCGGATCGCCGAGGCACAGCAGCCGCTGGTGTCGCGGGCACCGATCACCGAGGCCGTCAACACCCATTCCGACGGCGACCACTGGTGGGGCAACGACACCCTGCCGGCGACGGCCCGCATCACGACGAGTGCGGCCGCGCTGCGCGGCATGCGCGAGGATCTCCCTCCCGCCGCAGTGGCGGCGCTCGCGGCGGCCGGACGTCCGCTCGCCGCGCTGCCCGGGATGCCGGGCGCCGCGGCCGCCTACATGCGCCGGGTGCCGGGCGGCGCACGCCTGCCGCGGCGATCGCCTCGGCTGCCCGACCACACCTTCGACACCGTCCTGCGGCTCGACGTGGGGCAACGTCCGGTCCAGCTCGAGCGCCTCGCGCCGTGCCACACCGCCGGGGACCTCATCGCGCACGTGCCGGACGCCGGCATCGTGTTCGCCGGCGATCTGCTGTTCATCGGCTCGACCCCGATCCTGTGGCACGGGCCGCTCGAGAACTGGCTCGCCGCGATCGACCGGCTGCTGGCCCTGGACGCGGACCTCTACGTGCCGGGGCACGGGCCGCTGTGCGGACCCGCGGAGATCCGCGAGTTGCGCGCCTACTGGGTGTGGCTCGAGCAGGCCGGCCGGGAACAGTACGCGCGCGGCGCCGGGCCGCTCGAGGCGGCCCGGCAGCTGGTGCGGGATCCCGAATTCGTCCGGTGGGGCGACTGGATCCACCCCGAGCGGATCGTCCTGAGCCTGAGCACGCTGTTCCACGGGTGGGACGGGCATCCCCCGGCGGCGCCGACCGTCGTGCGACGGGCGCGGGCGTTCGCCGACGCCGAGACACTGCTGCGCGAGTTGTCCGCGAAACGGTGAAGGGCCCGCCGATAGGGCGAGCCCTCCCCCGGGCCTATTCGAGCTCGGAAGCAGCCGGTTCGCCGAGAGGTGCCGGCTTGGGAGCAGCCGGCACCCACCCCCTCAGGGGCTGGACGACACCGGCATAGAACGAATCGGTGGAAGAGGTCACGCTGGTGATGAAACCGGCGGCAGTTCCCGACCGTCGGCCTCCCATAGGGAAGCCCTGCTGAAGGGTGAAGCTGACGATCCGGCCGTCCCTCCCCTCGGTGAGGATCTTGGAATCGGCACGGACGGCGTCGAGATGCTCGCAGGCTTCGTTCCCGCGCTCGGAGAACACTGCTTCCACTTGGACATCACCCGGTGCGTCCTTCAGTTGCCTCAGCAACCAGGACAATCGACGTGCCGAAGTGCCTTCGTCAGGAGCATCGATGGTGGTTCGGCAGCGGACGCGGTTGGTGCGGAGATCGGCCACCACAACGAGATCACCGGCTGTTTCCGGAATACGGAGAAGGGCCTCGAGAGTCCCCTCGGACGCCAGCTTTTCTGCGAAGTAGGCGTTTCGTGCACTCGGGTCGTTGTTGTACCGCCGGGGTAGAACATGTTTGACCGTCACTCCCAATTCAGCGGTCAAACGAAGTGCAAGATGCCGCGCCAAAGACACCCACGTGTCCGCCACCGCTGCCGCCTTCTTGTCGCCCGCACGCAAAGTTCCTGAAGCGACGGCATCTCGGACCCCAACCCAATGGCGTCCCATATCGACGAACTCGGCCGCACCGGACCGGGGGTGGTCTAGGTAGCGAAGAAACTCACCGAGAATCCACGCCTGCAGCGCATCGTCGACACCGCCGTGGGACAGAAGCATGCGAGCTTCGTGCGCTACCTCCGACCAGGACAGATGCCGCAGGGCCACCTTGGTGAGTTTGCGGCGGTCGACCTCGACCGGAAGCTCGCCCGCACTGGCAGGGATGTCGTTCGAAAGACTCACGACGACGTCGTACTTGTTCTTCCGCGCGACATCGAGATAGTTCTCCAACTGTTCCCGTCTGAGCTTGCCGTTCCCCGTCTTGACCTCGAGCAACGCGGTCCAGAGTTTGGCGCCACGCGACACCTTCAGCACGGCGTCGGGAATCACCTTCGACTCGCCCTGGGCGTACTGCACTTCGCAATAACCCTCGAACGCACCTGCCGGCGCCCCGACTCGGGAACAGATGGCACGGGCGAAAGGACGTACCGCCTGCATAGTCGCAACAAGCGCGGACGTTGCCCTGCGTTCCTGCTCTTCGCCGCTACCCACTCCAGCTACGGAGAAGAGTCGCGCGGGTTGCCAGGCGTCGTGCTCTGCGAGCTTGAACTCGATCGGCTTCGCGTTTGTGACAACTCGCCTGGTGGTTCGTACACCGCGCCGCTTCGCTGAAGGTGCGGCAGATGTGCCGGCGTGGTCCTCGATGACATTCGCGACCGGAGCGGTCGGTGCCTCCCCGGCATCGGTGTGAGCGGAGTCGCGCACTGCGACGGTGTCACCGGCGTCGTGCGACGGTCCCCCCGGTTCCTCGTCGATGTCGACGCCGAAATCCGTCGCGAGCGCGGACAGACCGGAATCCCATCCCTGCCCGACAGCACGCACCTTCCATTCTCCGTTGCGCCGATAGATCTCCCCGAAAACGAAGGCAGCTTCGCTGGTCGCATCGGCGGTCACGTACTCCGCCACCGGATGCCCTGCAGGGTCGACCACTCGCAGGGTGAGCTTGCCCAGGTCTCCGAA
The DNA here is from genome assembly GCF_053764755.1 of Rhodococcus sp. 2H158. Lineage (NCBI taxonomy): Bacteria > Bacillati > Actinomycetota > Actinomycetes > Mycobacteriales > Nocardiaceae > Rhodococcus > Rhodococcus sp. 2H158. The sequence goes on along the minus strand of NZ_JBSNCE010000020.1, from coordinate 18,835 downwards.
TCTCCCGGTACCGACGCTTCCCGCGAGCGCCACCGTGTGTACGTCGGCGGGCACGTCCGAGAGAACGACGGCGATCCGCGCCTGCACTCCTTCTTCGGTTGTACTCGTGCCGAGGAACCGTACGGACCCGTCGGCGGACTCCGGCTGGTTGTAGAAGACGAAGTCCGCGTCCGAACGTACCTTTCGTTCGGAGCCGAGCAGCAGCGCCGAAGCGTCGACCTCGACCTCCGATTCGACCCACCCGACGACCACGTCGATCTGCGACAGGTCACTCGGCAGAGTGATGTTCTGTCCCTTGGACAGAATCGGAGATGTCACGGCAAACCCCCTGAGTAGTCGGCATCGTTCCACCCGAAGGGGTGAACCTCTGAAGGGATCGCTGTCGGCCCGATATTCGTTGCAGCCGAATGCCACGATCGGCGCGATGGTGCTACTTGCGGCCCGGGGCCCAGTTCATGCCCCATCCGTAGGCACGATCGAGGTCGGACTGGCTGCCGTCGACGTATTCGACGAGCCGCGAGGCGCTGATCTCCCGGCCGGTGTTCTGCAGCATCGCGATGGCACAGATCCGTGCGCCGTTGTTCGGCGAGTCGAGGCGCACCTCGATCTGCGGTCCGGAGGGCGGAGTGAGGGTGACGACACCGTCCACGGCAGCCCAGTTCGCGGCGCCCTCGTAGATCATCGCGAAGATCAGGATGCGCCGGAATCGTTCGGGTTGGCCCAGGTCGATGCGCATGGTCTCACCGCCGGATACGGCGCCGGTCCGGTCGTCGCCGTCGAGCGCGATGAACGGGGGTCTCTCCAGCGCACCGAAGCTGTTGCCGAGGGCCTGGACGACACCCTTGGAGCCGTCGGCAAGCTCGTAGAGGCAGCCGAGGTCGAGGTCGACGCCGCGTCCCGTCGCGCCACCGGTGAGCTTGGCGAGAAATCCCTTCTTCTGTGGCGTCGGGGATCCGCCCTGTGACCAGTTCAGGTTCACCTGGGTGATCCCTCGCTCCGCTCCGGTCTTGGCGAGACTGACCGTCGGAGCAGCCTTGGTGAGACTGATCTTGCTCGGGCCGACTCCGCCCTGGTTGTCGCCGGGGTTCTTCGGGGGTCGGGTGTAATCGATTGCCATGGGTAAGACCTTTCCCTGGATACGAAGATGGGAATCCTCGATCGCTCGAACCGATCGAGGATTCCCATCGAAGTCGTGCGGTCAGGCGGCGACGGACGCCTTCGCCTCCTGACGATTGCGGCGGATGCTGCTGGCGAACGCGGCACCGATGAGCGCGACCCCCACCAGACCCGTGACGATCTCGTTCACGTGGTGGCCGATCGAGTACAGCAGGATGAACGCGAGCGCACCGATCGCCCAGTGCGCGCCGTGCTCGAGGTAGCGGTACTCCGACAGGGTGCCCTTGCGGACGAGGAACACCGTGATCGAGCGGACGAACATCGCGCCGATGAAACCGAGGCCCAGGGCGATGATGATCGGGTCCGAGGTGATGGCGAACGCGCCGATCACGCCGTCGAAGGAGAACGACGCGTCGAGCACCTCGAGGTAGAGGAACAGGAAGAACCCGGCCTTGCCGGTGGCCTTGGCCAGCTGGGTGGGCCCGCCCGTCGGCGCTTCCTCTTCTTCGGGGATGTGGAACAGCTCGCCGAGCCCGTTGACGACGATGTAGGTGATCATGCCGAGCACGCCGGCGATCATCACGGTGGAGACCTTGTCCTCGGGAGCGAGGATCGTGGCGGTCAGCACCAGCAGCACCGAGGCGACGACGACCTCGAGCTGGTCCAGCTTGCCAGCCCGCGCGAGCGGGCGCTCGAGCCAGGCCAGCCACTTGATCTCGCGTTCCTCGAAGATGAAGTTCAGGAACAGCATCAGCAGGAACATGCCACCGAACCCGGCGATCTGCGGGTGGGCGTCGGTGATGATGGTTTCGTAGCTGGGGCTGCCGTCGGGGAAGTACGCGGCGTCGTTCGGCGGCGGGTTCAAGGCGAGGTCGAGTGCCTCGATCGGACCGAGGCCGGAGGCGATCCACACGATGAGCAGCGGGAAGATCAGCCGCATGCCGAACACGGCGATGAGAATGCCGATGGTGAGGAAGATCTTCTGCCAGAACTCGCTCATCCGCTGCAGCACGGTGGCGTTGATGACCGCGTTGTCGAACGAGAGCGAGACCTCGAGGACGCCGAGGATCGCGGCGAGGAACAGGGCCTGGGGTCCGCCGTAGAGGAAGGCGACCACCAGGGAGACGACGGTGACGGCGAACGATATGCCGAAGATGCGCAGAACCACGAAGCGTGGCCTTTCTGTCTGGATCGGGGCGGTGCAGGGTGGTTACTGCAGCAAATTATCGGTGAACCAAGGAAAGCGGCCCCCGGCGACGAGGCCGGGGGCCGGATCCGGAATCCGGATGCGACGTCAGACGTTGACGCCGTAGTCGCGGGCGATGCCGGCCAGGCCGGACGCGTAGCCCTGACCGATGGCGCGGAACTTCCACTCCGCACCGTGCCGGTACAGCTCACCGAAGACCATGGCGGTCTCGGTGGAGGCGTCCTCCGACAGGTCGTAGCGGGCGAGCTCGTTGCCGTTGGCCCGGTCGACGACGCGAATGTAGGCGTTGCGGACCTGTCCGAACGACTGGCTGCGGGAGTCGGCATCGTAGATCGAGACCGGGAAGAAGATGCTCTCGATGTTGGCCGGCACGGCGCTCAGGTCGACGTTGACGACCTCGTCGTCGCCCTCGCCCTCGCCCGTGCGGTTGTCGCCGATGTGCTCGATCGAGCCGTCCGGGGACTTGAGGTTGTTGAAGAAGACGAAGTGCTGGTCCGAGACGACCTTCTTGTCGGCGCCGGTCGCGATCGCGCTGGCATCGAGGTCGAAGTCGGCACCGGTGGTGCTGCGGATGTCCCAGCCGAGGCCGACGGCCACGGCGGTGAGGTTCGGTGCTTCCTTGGTGAGGGAAACATTGCCGCCCTTGGTCAAGCTGACGCCCATGCGGGGTCCTTTCGATCTGTCGGTCCGGACGAGGTGCCCGGGCGGGCACGCCCGATTTGCGCGTGTCACTCCACCCTAATAGCTGTTCCGCGCCGACGCCCCACGCTCGGCGCGCTCGCACGGGACCGAACCGCGCGGACCAGTACCATTCGGGGCGTGGCGAGCCGATGGACGCGCCGCCTCTTCGGCGGTGGGAGCACCGACGATCCGGTGGCCCGTGGCGCCTACGACGCGATGGTCGCCGCGTTCCTCGACATGGACCGCCGCCAGTCCGTCGCCGAGGCCGGCGTCACGGCCTCGCACGAACTCGCTCCGCAGCGCGGCCTGCGCCGCGAGTGGGAGCCCGTCCGCGAAGCCTGTTACCGCGCGGCCGAGACGTACCTGCACCTCGCCCGCACCGAACCGACCGATCCGCTCGCTCCCGCCCCGGCCTACGAACAGGCTCTGCAGCAGATCGGTCTCGCCACCCGCACCCTCGACCAGTTCTACGACCGCCACCGCGCGCACCTCGAGCACTCGGTCGCGGTGGCACAGACCGTCCCGCAGCTGGCCCGGCAGGTCCGCACCGAGGCGCAGGCTGCGGCGGCGCTGATGGACGCGCCCGAGCACGCCGCATACGCCGACTACCCGTCCGTGCGGGCCGCGGCGAACGCGCTCGACGCGGAGGTCCGCGCCCTGGATTCGGCGGTGGGAACCGGCGCCGTCCGAACGGCGGCACGGCGGGCCGAGGAGGCGGGCACCGCCCTGCGTCGCGCCCTCGCGCAGGCGCCGGACAAGGCCGAGTCCGCCCGGAAAGCTGTGGCATCCGTCACCACCCGCCTGTCGGCGGTCCGCACCCGCGCCGAGAGCCTGGCGCCGGCGTTCTCGGCCCTGCTGCGCGAGTTCAACGCGGCCAGCTCCGCCGACCTGTCCGGCAACGAACGCGCCGCCCGCGAGTTCCTCGACCGGGCCGACGCCGACGTGACCGCGGCGCGAACGGCCTCGGCCGGGAACCGGCCCGAGCAGGCGCTGGAGCTGACCGCGGCGGCCCGGGCATCGCTCACCCAGGCGGAACGCTACGTCGACGCCGTCACCGAGCGGTTGTCCGTCCTCCGCGCGGTCCGCCGTGAACCGGCCGCGAAGGTGGAGCAGGTACGGTTCCGTCTGCGCGACGCGCAACAACTCGCGGTGCAACGGGGGTTGACCGCAGAATGGGGATCGGTGCTCGACGCGCAGCTCGATCGGATCGACAGGGCAGTCGGTTCGCTCACCGGCGTACACCCCGACTACTGGGCGTACGTCCGAGAGCTCGATGCCGTTTCGCGCTTCATCGCCGGCGTGGTGCAACGAATGAGAGGACGAACGGAAGAGGCATGAGTGGGGGAACCTTCGCCGATATGCGCACGATGCACCATTTCCACCACATGGACCGCGCGACCCGGGACACGCTGTTCCTGCATCCGCCGCAGGCATTCTCCGATGCCGACGAGCGCGATCGGCTCGCCGTCGCGCTCGGGGCCACCCTGTACGTCCCGGCTACCCGCGCGGATCTGACCGCCACGATCGCCCGCCGAGCCCGCGAGGGTGTCGCCTCGATGGTGATCGACCTCGAGGACGCCGTCGCCGATCACGAGGTTGAGGACGGCCTGCGCAACGCGGTCGCCACCCTCGACGAGCTCGCCGGCACCGCGGCCGCGACGATGCTGCTGTTCGTCCGGGTGCGCACCCCCGACGGTGTCGACCGCATCGCCGACACCCTGGGACCCGGCGTCACCGCGTTGACCGGATTCGTTCTGCCCAAGTTCACCGCGGCGTCGGGGCCGGCCTTCCTCGATGCGGTGGCGGCGGCGTCCGAGCGGCTCGGCAAGCACCTGTACGCGATGCCGGTGCTCGAGTCCGCCGAGCTGGTGCACCGGCAGACCCGCGACGGCGAGCTGCAGCAGATCGCGGCACTGCTCGCCGGGCACCGTGACCGCGTGCTGGCGGTACGGATCGGGGCCACCGACATGTGCGGCACGTTCGGCATCCGCCGCGACCGCGACCTGACCATCTACGACGTGCGCGTGGTCGTCGACGTCATTGCGGATGTTGTCAACTACCTCGGCCGCACCGACGGCACCGGATTCGTCATCACCGGTCCCGTCTGGGAGTACTTCGCCGATCACGAGCGCATGTTCCGCCCGATGCTGCGGGCCACGCCGTTCGCCGAGCACGACGCGGTGATGTTCCGGCAGCAGCTCGTCAGCCGGGATCTCGACGGGCTGCTCCGCGAGATCGCCCTCGACCGGGCCAACGGCATCCAGGGCAAGACCGTGATCCATCCCTCCCATGTGGCCGCGGTGCACGCCTTGTCCGCGGTCACCCACGAGGAGTACCACGACGCGGTCGACATCCTCGGCGGCGACGCAGGTGGCGTGCAGGCCTCCGGTTACCGCAACAAGATGAACGAGCGGCGCCCGCACCGCACCTGGGCACAGCAGACGTTGCTGCGCGCCTCGGTGTTCGGCGTCACCAACAAGGGAGTCACTTTCGTGGACCTGCTGACGGCATTGGTGGACCGGTGACCGCGGGGTTGCAGTCACCCTGGGCGACGGAACAATTCGGCCTGGAACTGCGGCACCTCGACTCGGCGACCGGCGACACGGTGCCGGACCTCGTCGTGCCGGGGCTACGCCGCAACCCCCGTCGCGCGCACCTGCTGGTCTCCACGGTGCTCGGCAAGCACATTCCCACCGACCCGGCCGCGATCATCGGCGCGGGTGACCGGCTCGGCGATCTCGTCGCGGACCTGCTGGGTTCCGCCGCGCAGGACACGGTCGTACTCGGATTCGCCGAAACTGCAACGGGACTGGGTCATTGCGTGGCGAGCCGGCTGCGCGCGCGCTGCTACCTGCACTCCACCCGGCGTGACGTGCCCGGCGCCGGCACCTTCGCCGGGTTCGAGGAGGGCCACTCGCACGCCACGTCGCACCTGCTCCAGCCGACGTCGCCGGAGCTGTTCGCGAACGACGCACCGCTGGTCCTGGCGGACGACGAGATCTCCACCGGCGCGACGGCCGTCGACGCGATCCGGTCCCTGCACCGGCACCATCCCCGCGCCCGGTACGTCGTCGCGTCGCTGGTGGACATGCGCACCGCCGATCACCGTCGTGCGGTCGACGAGGCGGCCGCCGAACTCGGCGCCCGGATCGACCACGTGAGCCTCGCGGCGGGACACACCATCCTTCCCGACGGGCTCGTCGAGCGGGTCGCCGCGCTGCCGGATCCGGATATGAATCCCGTTGCCTCACAACGAGGATCCGTGGAGTTCGTGACGTTGCCGTGGCCGGCGACCGTGCCCGACGGCGGGCGGCACGGCTTCCTGCGCACCGACACCGCGGCTTTCGACGCCGCGATCGAACGCACGACCGAGGCCGTGGCCACGGCCCTCGGACCGGGACGGCCGGTCGTCGTGGTGGGCCACGAGGAACTGATGTACCTGCCGCTGCGCATCGCCGACGCGCTCGCCCGCCGGGGGATCCCCACGCGGTTCCAGACCACCACCCGCTCGCCTGCGTACGTCCGGGACGTGCCCTGCTACCCCCTTCGGCGCGGATTCACCTTCATCGCACCCGAACCCGACGACGTCCCGCGGTACCTGTACAACGCGCGGTGGCCGGAGGAACGGGCACGGCTGCTGCTGGTGCTCGACGATCCCGCCGACACCGATCGCCTCCGGGCCGACGGTGGCCTGCTCGACGTGCTGACCGCCGCCGGGGAGGACGTGGTCGTCGCCGTCGTGCCCGCCACCGACCCGTCGGTGCTGCGCGCCGCCCGGGAGGGACGATGACCGTTCCGCTGGCCGGACCCGACTTCGGCTCCTACGCCCCGGACGAGGTGCGGTGGCTCCTCAAGGACCTCTCACACGTCGCCCTCGAGGCCGACATCGCCGAGCGCGAGCGCCGCATCCAGGCGGGTCTCGCCCACTACGCCGAGACGCTGCCGATCGAATACCAGCCGGACGCCGCCTACCGCGAGTTGTTCGACAAGGTGCTCGCCGCGACGGCGGGCCGCCTCGCCCACGCCGTCGGCACGGTCACCGAACTGCTGCTCGCCGAACGGGGGCCGGATCTGACCCTCGTGTCCCTCGCCCGCGCCGGCACCCCCGTCGGCATCCTGATCCGTCGCTGGGCACAGCGCCACCACGGGCTGGACCTGCCGCACTATGCGGTGTCGATCGTGCGGGGCCGCGGCATCGACTTCGCCGCGCTCGACTACGTGACGGCACGTCACGATCCGGCGTCGGTGGTGTTCGTCGACGGCTGGACCGGCAAGGGCGCCATCGCCCGCGAACTCACGGCGGCCCTCGCCGAATACCGGGCCGCGGCCGGCCCGGAACTCTCCGGCGACCTCGCCGTGCTCGCGGATCCCGGATACTGCGTGCGGACCTACGGCACCCGCGACGACTTCCTCATCGCCTCGGCATGCCTGAATTCCACTGTCTCCGGGCTCGTCTCGCGTACGGTCCTCAACGACACCCTGATCGGTGCAGGCGAGTTCCACGGTGCGAAGTTCTACGCCGAACTCGCCGGCGAGGACGTCTCGGCCGTGCTTCTCGACACCGTCGCCGCGGAATTCGGCGATCGGGACGCCGCAGTCGCCGCCGCCGGGGACATCCTGCGGTCCGACCGCACCCCCACGTGGGCGGGCTGGGAGTCGGTGGAGAAGGTACGGGCCGCGTACGGCATCTCCACCGTCAACTACGTCAAACCCGGTGTCGGCGAGACCACCCGAGTGCTGTTGCGGCGCGTGCCGTGGCGGGTGCTGGTCCGCGAGGCCGACGCCGAGGAGCACGCCCACATCCGGATGCTCGCCGCAGCCCGCGACGTGCCGGTCGAAACGGTTCCCGACCTGGCGTATTCCTGCATGGGACTGATCAAGGATCTGCCGTGACCACCACCCTCGTCGCGACCGACCTCGACCGCACGATGATCTACTCGCGCGCCGCGATGGGCGAATCACCCGTCGTCGACGGCGATCTGGTGTGCGTCGAGCACTACGACGGTGCACCCCTGTCGTACCTGACCGTCACGTCCGCGCAGCGCCTGCGCGACCTGGCGGCTGCCGCGGTGGTGGTGCCGACCACCACGCGCACCCCGGAACAGTTCCGGCGCATCGCGCTGCCCGGCGCACCGTGGCGCTACGCGATCGCCAGCAACGGCGGCGTGATCCTCGCCGACGGTGTGCCGGACACCGGGTGGCGGCAGGCGGTGGACGCGGCCGTGCGCGCCGAGGGCGCCGGACTCGACGAGGTCACCGCCGAACTGCGGCGCCGCATCTCCGACGACTGGGTGCACAAGTTCCGCATCGCCGACGATCTGTTCTGCTATCTCGTGATCGACGTCGCCGCCCAGCCGGTCGGATTCCTCGACGAATGGGACCACTGGTGCCGCGGCCGCGGATGGAGCGCCTCGCAGCAGGGCCGCAAGCTGTACACGATGCCGTCGGCGGTGTGCAAGAGCAAAGCCGTCGCCGAGGTCCGCCGGCGCCTGGTCGCAGACGGAACGCTCGCCCCGGATGCCGCGGTACTCGCCGCCGGGGACGGAGCGCTCGACGCCGAGATGCTGATCGCCGCCGACGCCGCGATCCGGCCGCGGCACGGCGAACTCGAGGCGCTGGACTGGCGGCACCCGTCGGTGACGGTGACCCGGGAAACGGGGATCCGGGCCGGCGAGGAGATCCTGGCCTGGTTCGCCCGATACGCCCGGATCGGCGCGGGTTCGTACAGTGGCAGTGACGCTCCACGTTCCCCAAGACAGAGTTTCCAGTAACAGTGAGGACTCCTCCCGTGCCCGTATCTCTCGCCAAGGGTCAGAACGGCCCCCTCACCGCCACCGACGTCGTCGTCTCGCTCGAGCTGACCACCCCGGCCGACCTGTCCGCCCTGCTGGTCAAGCCCGACGGCAAGGTGCGCTCCGACGCCGACTTCGTCTTCTTCAACCAGCCCACCGGGCCGGGGGTGCGGCTCGTGCCGGGTGCTCCCGGGCAGGCCGCGTCGCTGGCCGTGTCGCTGAACCAGGTGCCGGCAGACATCGACCAGGTGCGCGCGGTCATCACCCTCGACGACGCGTCGAGCAGCTTCGGTCGCTTCGCCCCGCCGTCCGCGCGGGTCTCCGACACCGCGGGCAACGTCCTCTACGAGTACCGGATCGACGGGCTGAGCAGCGAGTCGATCGTGATCGCCCTCGAGCTGTACCGGCGGCAGGGCGCGTGGAAGGTGCGGGCCGTCGGCCAGGGATACGCGGGCGGGTTCGCCGCGCTGGTGAGCGATCACGGGGTGAGCGTCGACGACGCGCCCGCGGCCGCGCCGCAACCGGCTCAGCCCGCGCCGCCGCCGGCTCAGCCCGTGCCGCCGTCGGCCCCGGCCGCGCCGCCCGTACCGCCGGCCTACTCCACGCCGCCACCTTCCGCTCAGCAGCCCTACCAGCAGCCGGCCCCGCCGCAGCCGTACGTGCAGGCCTCCGCGCCGCAGCCGGCGCAGGACGCCCAGCCCGAGGTCAGCCTCACCAAGAGCCGGCCGGTCAGCCTCGTCAAGGGCCAGAAGGTCACCCTCCGCAAGGAGGGCGGTGTGGCCCTGACCTACCTGCGCATGGGACTGGGCTGGGATCCGATCGCGAAGCGCGGTCTGTTCGGCAACCGGGCCGCCGACATCGACCTCGACGCGTCGGCCGTGCTGTTCGCCGACCAGAACCTCGTCGACGTCGCATACTACGGCCAGCTGCGGTCCAAGGACGGCTCGGTCCAGCACCAGGGGGACAACCTCACCGGTGAGGGCGCCGGCGACGACGAGGTCGTGCTCGTCGACCTCACCCGGATCCCGGCCCACATCACGACGGTCATGTTCATCGTCACCTCGTACAAGGGTCACACCTTCGAGCAGGTCGCGAACGCGTTCTGCCGGCTGGTGGACGGCACCAACAACGCCGAGCTGGCCCGCTACACCCTGCAGGGCGGTATGCCGTTCACCGGCATGGTGATGGCCAAGGTGTACCGGCAGGGGCAGGACTGGAAGCTCCAGGCGATCGGCGAGGGCATCCAGGCCAAGCATCCCGGGGAGGCTGCGCCGCAGCTCGGCCGGTTCCTGGTGTCCTGACGCCGTGACGGGGAGATTCGCGGCGGGGCAGAACGCCCCGCTGACGGCGCGCCGGGTCCGCTTCACGGCGCGCGCGGCGGGGCCGCTGGACGTGTGTGCGCTGGTGGTCGACGCGAACCTGCAGGCACGCACCTCCGCCGACGCCGTGTTCTACAACCAGCCCGGGGCGCCGGGCGTGGACCTGGCCGGCGATGCCGTCATCGTGGATCTCGACCGGGTGGGCCCGCAGGCCGCCGCGGTGCTGTTGGCGGTCTCCTCGGACCGAGGGCCGGTGGGCGCACTGTCCACCGACCTGACCGGACCGCCCGGATCCGGGCCGGCCACGTTCGACGCGCCCGCCGGCGGTGCCGAGTCGGCGGTGATCTGCTGGGAGTTGTACCGCCGCGACGGCGGATGGAAGCTGCGGGCGGTGGGCCAGGGGTATACCGGTGGACTCGCCGAACTGTTCCGCGCGCACGGAGTGGACGTCGACGACGAGCCGGCCCCGCCCTCGCCGGACACCCCGGCGACGGTGCCGGTCGAGCCGGAGCAAGCGTGGGAGCGGACCTGGCAGATCTTCGAGGACGCATCCCGCTCTGCCGCCGCGTTCGTCTCCGCGCACGACTACGCACTGCACCGGCTCGACGAGGAACTGTCCGCGGCCGTCTCCGACCCGGCCCGCCGCACCGGACCGGCCGCCGACCAGGCCCGGGCCGAGGCGAATCGGCGATGCGACGAGCTGATCGCCGCGGCTCGCGCCCGGCACGCCGCCGACACCGCGCTGTTGACCGAGGAACTGCGCGCCGTCGGCGCGGCCCTGCCCGCCGCGATGGCCTCGTGGGACGCACCGGCGTGGCAGCGGCCGGGTCTCGGCGGAAACGGGCTGCGGATAGGCGAACTCGGGGCCCCGGATCGCGGCTCGCCGACACTTCCGTTGTGCCTCCCGTTGCCGCTGCGGCGCCCGCTGTGGGTCGACGGAGACTCCGTCGCCGCCGCCCCGATCGTGTCGGCCCTCGTGGTGCGGCTCCTCGCGGCGCACCCGGCGGCGCGCCTCGACGTCGTCGACACGGCCGGTGCGTTGTCCGCCCTCACCGATGTGGTGTCCTTCGCCGTGGCGGGCCCGGTCGTCCGCGACGTCCCGGCCATCGGACCCCGGCTGCGCGACGTGGCGCACGCGGTCGATCTCGCCGCGCTGGCCGCGACCGCGGATCCGGGTGCCGAGCCACCGGCGCCACGGATCGTGGTGCTCGCGGGTATCCCGCACGGCTACACTCGTGACGATCTGATGCACGTCGTCCGGATCGTGGAGGCGGGTGTGACACAGCCGGTTTCGGTGATCATCGTCGGCGAGGACGACGGCGTGACGGACGAGCCGTTGCTGGACCTGCTCTCGCAGGAGGCTCAGCACCTACCGGTGGCGCCGGGCACCCACATGGCCGATCCGTGGACCGGCACCGACTGGCAGCTCACGCTGGACACTGCGCCGGATCTCGACGGGCTCCGCCACGTCGTCGCTGCGCTCGGGCGCTGAGCCTCGGGCTGAGCCGGACATCCGCGCGCGGCCGTGCTCCTCGCGCGCGTCCGTACCCGCGCAGGAAGCACCTCGGCGCGCAAGGACAGTCGCCCGCTGCCGGTCCCGACATAGGCATTCGCTATCGGTCGCTGTGGATCTTGGACTTTGTTCCGCCGAGGCGGCGGTGATCGACTGAGCGGGCACGGCGGGCCCGACATCGAGGCGCTCGCCGAACGGAACGAGGAGTGGGATGTGAGCGGTCTGCACCTTCCGCAGCGGGTCCGGCAGCACGCGGCGGAACGGCCGGACGCACTCGCACTGACCTGCGGCGACACCACCGTCACCTTCGCCGAACTCGATCGGCGCACCAACCGGCTCGCGACCGCCCTGAGCGGGCTGGCCCGCCGCGGCGGTCGGATCGGGGCGCTCCTGCGCATGCGGCTCGAGGCCGCCGAGACGTTCGTCGCCTGCGGAAAAGCGGGGCTGGTGTTCGTCCCCCTGAACTGGCGGCTCACCCCGGCGGAGGCCGCCCGCATCGCCGAGGACGCGGAACTCGACGTGCTCGTCGTCGAATCCGGGTTCGCAGCAGCAGCCGAGGCGATCCGTGCCGCACTGCCCGGCCTGCCCGTCGTCCTCGTCGACACCGAGCCCGGCGACGACCTGCTGCCCGGGGCGTGGACGTGGGAACGGCTCACCGCCACCGGCGCCGACACCGATCCCGGCCGCGGCGACGACCCCGACACGACGCTGTTGCAGCTGTACACCTCCGGCACCACCGGCACGCCGAAGGGGGTGCTCATCACCCACCGCAACCTCCACAACGACGAGGAGGGACAGCGCATCTACCACTGGCAGCCCGACTCGGTCGCGCTGAACGCGATGCCGCTGTTCCACATCGCCGGGGCCGGATGGCTGAGCACCTGCCTGTCCGCCGGTGTGCACGCCGTCCTGCTCGGCGAGTTCCAGCCACGCACCGTCGCGTCGCTCGTCGAACGCCATCGCATCACCCATGCCTTCCTGGTGCCCGCGACCGTCCAGATGCTGCTCGACCTGCCCGGCCTGGACACGTTCGACCTGTCGAGCCTGCAGTTGATCTTCTACGGCGCCTCCCCCGTCACTCCGTCGATGCTGCGCCGCGCCGTGCGGACCCTCGGATGCGGATTCGTCCAGCGCTACGGGATGACGGAGACGAGCGGCTCCGTCACCGCGCTGCGCGTCGAGGACCACGACCCGACCGGTCCCCGCTCCTACCTGCTGCGCTCGGCGGGCCGCCCCATGCCCGGTGTGGAGATCGCCATCCGCGACGTGGCGACCGGGGAGGACCTGCCGGTGGGAGGGTCCGGCGAGATCGTGTGCCGCTCCCGCCACAACACGTCCGGCTACTGGCGGCGCCCGGAGGAGACCGCGGCGCTGTTCACCCACGACGGGTTCCTGCGCACCGGCGACGCCGGCCACCTCGACGAGGACGGCTACCTGTTCGTCACCGACCGGGTGAAGGACATGATCATCACCGGCGGTGAGAACGTCTACCCGATCGAGGTGGAGTCGGTGCTCGCCGAGCATCCCGCCGTCGCCGAGGTCGCCGTGGTCGGGGTCCCCGACCGCAAGTGGGGCGAGGCCGTCACCGCCGTCGTGCGGGTGGTCGACGGTGCCGCCGTGCCGGACGAGAGCGAACTGGTCGCGTTCACCACCAGCCGGCTCGCCTCCTACAAGAAGCCGCAGCGCATCCACTTCGTGAGCGAGCTGCCGCGCAACGCCAGCGGCAAGATCCTCAAGCGCACGTTGCGCGACACCCTCGCGGAGGAGGTGTCGTGACCGCGGTCGAGGTCGTCGGCGTCGTACAGCAGGAGGCGTGGCGGCGCGGCGAGCTGCCCCCGGTCGAGCAGGTCCGGCCCGGGCTGTGGTCGATTCCCGTGCCCATGCCCAAGAACCCGCTGCGCTACGTGCTGGTCTACGCCCTGGCCCTGCCCGACGGCCTGGCCCTGATCGACGTCGGCTGGGACTCGGAACAGTCGTGGCAGGCCCTGGTCGACGGGATCCGGCAGACCGGGCACGACATCACCGAGGTCCGGTTCGCGGCGATCACGCACCTGCACCCGGACCACTTCGGCCTGGCGCCGCGGCTGCGCGAGGTCAGCGGTGCCGCCCTGGCGATGCACGCCGCCGACGCGTCGCTGCTCGGGCACCACACCGCCACGGACCGGGAAGGGTTCACCGCGGCCTGGGCCCGGCAGCTGGCCCGGCTCGGAGCCCCCGAAGAGGTCCGATCGGGCGAGGTCATGGAACTGGTCCGGTTCGGGCCGCGAGAGTCGCTCGACGTCGTGCTCGACGACGGCACGCCGCTGGATCTGCCGGGCTGGGACCTGCACGCCGTGTGGACGCCCGGCCACACCCCCGGCCACCTCTGCTTCGTCGACCGCACCCACGAGCTGGTGTTCAGCGGCGACCACATGCTCCCCCGCATCAGTCCCAACATCTCCACCGTCCCGGGCGAACTGCCGAATCCGTTGCACCGCTACCTGCTGTCGCTGCACGCCACCACGAGCCTGCCCGACGGCGAGGTCTTCCCCGCCCACGAATACCGCTTCCGCGGTGTCGCTTCCCGCGCGCAGGCGCTGCTCGGCCACCACGAGGAACGGCTGGCCGAGATCGCCGACGTCGTGTCCCGGCATCCCGGTTCCACGGCGTGGGAGGTCTCCACGCGGATCTCGTGGTCCCGTCCGTTCGAGACGATGTCGCCGCGTCTGTGCCGGCTCGCGGTGCGTGAGACCGACGCCCACCTGTTGGTTCTCGCCGACCGGGAAGTGGTCACCGGGTGCGGTACCGACCCGGACCGCTGGATGCCGGCAACCGCCGCCCCCGTACGATGAGCCGGTGGACCTTCACCTCATCACCTATTTCGTCGCGGTCGTCGACCGGGGTGGGATCACGAAGGCCGCCCAGTCCCTCTACATTTCGCAGCCGTCGCTGTCGCAGGCCATCCGCACACTCGAACGTCGGCTCGGCACAACCCTGTTCGACCGGACCGGACGCCGGCTCACGCTCACCGAGGACGGCCGCCGGCTCGACGTAGCGGCGCGCCGCATCCTCGCCGACGTCGAGCGGGCGAAGGCGAAGGTCGCCGCGGTACGCGAACTCGCCTCGGGCCGCGTCGACGTGGTGACGTACTCGTCGTTCTCGTTCGACCCGATGATCGAGCTCGCCCGCCGCTTCCGTGACCGCTACCCGCACATCCTGGTGCGGATCGTCGACACGGACGGTCCCGCCGGGGTGCACACCGCGCTGCGACGCGGCGAGGCGGAGATCGGCGTGACCGACCTGTCGGTCGAGCACGCGGGCATGATCACCGTGCCGCTGTTCGAGCAGGAACTCGTGCTCGCCCTCCACCACGACCTCGCGGCCGACCTGCCGGACCCGATCCCGCGCACCCGTGTGCGGGACGTACCCCTCGTCGTCGATCTCGGCGACCGGACCAACGCCGCGAAGGCGGGCGAGCTGCTCGCCGAGAATGCCGCCAATGTCGTCGTCGACTGCGCCCACCCGGCGGCGACGTGGGAACTGGTGTGCCTGGGCACCGGCGCAACGGTGGTGCCCAGGCCGGTGGCCGAACAGCAGATGCCCACGGTGACGGTGCGGCCCCTGGAGCCGCCACTGACCCGGCCCGTCGGACTCGTGCTGCGGGCGGGCGAGCCGTCGCCGGCCGCGGCGGCGTTCCTCGACGTCGCCTCGACACTGCGGCAGGGAGCGTAGGACTGTGGATTTCCGGCAGGTGGAGTACTTCCTCGCGGTCGTCGAGAACAACGGCATCAACGGGGCCGCGACCGCGCTCGGCGTCGCGCAGCCGACGGTGTCGCAGGCCCTGCGCAGCCTCGAACGCGAGCTCGGCGTCGAGCTGTTCCACCGCATCGGTCGCGGCATGGTTCTCACCGCGGCGGGCCGCAGCCTCATCGGCCCGAGCCGGCAGATCCTGCGTGACGTGACCGCGGTCGAGGAGTTGCTCACGACGTCGGACGGCGCGGTGGCGGGCCGGCTCGACATCATGGCCTTCCCGGCACTGTCCGTCGGCCCGCTGGTGGAGCTGATCGCGCGGTTCCGCCGCGAATATCCCAAGGTCGCGGTGCGGTTCTCGGCACTGCGGGACGAGGAGCTGGTCGCGTCGCTGATCCGCGACGGTCACTGCGAGTTCGTCGTCGCGCACCTGCCGCTCGAGGGCGGCGACGGACTCGAGGTGATCGAGCTGGGCGAGCAGGAGTGGTGGCTGGCGTATCCGCCGGGGTCCGAGCTGCCGGAGGGCCCGATCCCCCTGTCCGAGCTGCCGGACATCCCCATGGTGTTCGCGCCGACCGGTGGGTCGATGGTCGATGCGGTGGAGTCGGCGCTGCGCGCGGCCGGTGCCCGTCCGGAGATTTCCGTCCTGGTCGGCCAGCGCGAAGTCCGGCTGCCGATGGTGGCAGCCGGACTCGGCGGGTCGATCGTGGATCGGGTGCCGGCGGAGGCCGCCGGGGACCGGCTCGTGGTGCGCGCATGCGAGCCGCGGCTGGCGGGCACGTACGGGCTCGCGTTCGATCCGGCGACCCTGTCTGCGGTGGGTCAGGCGTTCGTCGACCTCGTACGGCGGCGCTGACGCGCCGGTGCGTCCTTTGGGTTGCTCCCACAGCCCAAAGGACGCACCGGCCGCGAAGCGGCCTATACCCTCTCGAACACCGCGGCCAGACCCTGACCGCCGCCGATGCACATCGTCTCGAGGCCGTAGCGGCCGTCGCGGCGGTGCAGTTCCCGGGCGAGCGTCGCCAGCATGCGGCCGCCGGTCGCGCCGACCGGGTGGCCCAGCGAGATACCGGACCCGTGGACGTTGGTCCGCTCGAAATCGGCTGCGCCGAACTTCCATTCGCGGGTCACGGCGAGCGCCTGCGCCGCGAAGGCCTCGTTGAGTTCGATCACGTCGACGTCGGCGAGCGTGATGCCGGCCTTGGCGAGAGCCTTCTCCGTGGCCGGAACCGGGCCGATGCCCATGATCTTCGGAGCCACACCGGCCAGGCCCCAGGACACGACCCGCACGAGCGGGGTCAGGCCCAGCTCCGCGGCGCGCTCGGGGGTGGTGACGAGGCACATCGACGCGGCGTCGTTCTGGCCGCTGGCGTTACCGGCGGTGACCGTGGCCTCGGGATCTTGCTTGCCCATGATCGGCTTCAGCTTCGCCAGCGACTCGACGGTGACGTCCGGGCGGGGATGCTCGTCGGTGTCGATGACGTCGTCACCGGATCGGGTCGTGACGGTGACCGGGACGATCTCCTCGGCGAGGATGCCGTTCTTCTGCGCGGCGACGGCGCGGGCGTGCGAGGACACCGCGAGCTCGTCCTGTTCGAGCCGGCTGATGCCGTAGTCGCGGCGCAGGTTCTCGGCGGTCTCGATCATGCCGCCGGGCACCGGGTAGTGGCGGCCGCCGGCGGTGGCGCGGGCGCGCACGAGGCTGTCGTGCATCTGCACGCCGGTGCGGGCGCCGCCCCAGCGCATGTCGACGGAGTAGAACGAGGCGTTGCTCATCGACTCGGCACCGCCGGCGACGACGACCTCGTTGTCGCCGTTGCCCACCTGGAGCGCAGCCTGGATGACGGCCTGCAGGCCGGAGCCGCAGCGACGGTCGATGTGCATGCCGGGCACCGTGATCGGCAGGCCGGCGTCGAGCGCGACGACGCGGCCGATGGCTGGGGCCTCGCTGTTGCCGTTGCAGTGGCCGAGAATGACGTCCTCGATCGCGTCGGGGGCGATTCCGGTGCGGTCGAGGAGACCCTTCAGTGCGGCGACACCGAGGTCGACGGCGTTGAGGGACTTGAACATTCCGCCGTAGCGGCCGATGGGGGTGCGGACGGGCTCGCAGATGACTACTTCGCGCATGACGACCTTCGTGAGAGGAGAGTGATTGTGAAAGAGACCGTGAGACAAGGACTCACATGAATCGGCCGCCGGTGACCTCGAGTACCGTGCCGGTCATGTACGAGGACATGTCGGACGCGAGGAAGAGGGCCACGGACGCGATCTCGGACACCTCGCCGGGCCGGCCCATGGGGATCTCGCTCATCTTCTGATCCCAGGCCTTCTGCGGCATCGCCTCGGTCATCGCGGATCGGATCAGGCCCGGCTGGATCGCGTTGACCCGCACGCCGTGGTGCGCCATCTCCTTCGCGGCCGCCTTGGTGAGGCCGACGATGCCCGCCTTCGCGGCCGAGTAGTTGGTCTGGCCGATCATGCCGACCTTGCCGGAGAGCGAGGAGATGTTGACGATGGCGCCACGCTTGGAATCGCGCATGATCGCCGACGCCTTGCGGGTGCCGTGCCAGGTGCCCTTGAGGTGGACGGCGATCACCAGGTCGAAGTCCTCCTCGGTCATGGTGCGCATCGTCGCGTCGCGGGTGATGCCGGCGTTGTTGACGACGACGTCGAGCGAGCCGAACCCGTCGACGGCCTCCGCGAGGAGCGTGTCCCACTCGTCCGCGTTCACCACGTTGCACCGCACCGCACGGGCCACCTCGCGGCCACCGAGCTTCTCGGCGGCGGCCGTCGCGGCGTCGAGGTCGAGGTCGCCGAGGACGACCCGGGCGCCGGCGTCGACGAACTCCTGTGCGATCGCGAAACCGATGCCCTGAGCGCCTCCGGTGATGACGGCGGTTCGGTTCTCCAGCAGTGACATGAGGTTCCTTTCGCACGAGCCCACCCGGTCCGGGGACGGTGGGAAGGCACCGATGAATCGAGGACGCGGGCGACGCCCGTCGGCTGATGCTCCGAATATACCGAGAGGACCGGTGATTCGACCCCGCCCCATTCATCGACAGTGCCTATGTGGCGATGGGGTGATTCGTATTGGACACCCGCCGCCCCGGAAACCGATGGTGGATTCATGACAACCTCGACTGCGACGCCGGCTGCCCAGGTCGACGACGACGACTTCCAGGAAATCCTCGCCCAGACCCGTGCGTTCGTGCGCGGCGTGGTGGTGCCGCGCGAGCAGGAGATCGCCGACACCAACGCGATTCCGGACGACATCCGCAGTGCGGCCAAGGAGATGGGCCTGTTCGGGTACGCCATCCCGCAGGAGTGGGGCGGGCTGGGCCTGAACCTGGTGCAGGACGCCGAGCTGGCGATGGAGCTGGGCTACACCACGCTGTCGCTGCGGTCGATGTTCGGCACCAACAACGGCATCGCCGGGCAGGTCCTCGTCGGGTTCGGCACCGACGAGCAGAAGGCGCAG